>CASFUI010000346.1 GCA_949297565.1 uncultured Eubacteriales bacterium | reverse complement strand
GTTACAGTAAACGACACAATTATACTTCCGCTTGTGGATGTCTCATTTGGAGTGGGAGCAGGCGCATTTGCAGGGGATAAGAAGAATAACGCCGGAGGAGCGATGACCGGAAAAGTATCTCCCAGTGCTGTTTTGGTTATTCAGAACGGCGCGACTAAGCTTGTAAATATTAAAAATCAGGATACTGTGACTAAAATTCTTGACATGGTGCCTGATATTATAGATAAGTTTACCGGAAAAGCACAGAAGGTGACAACAGACAGCGATATTGACAATGCTATAGACGGTGTAGCGAAGGAATATAAGGATTGATTCAATGTGCCGTAAGCGTTAAATTTACTTGAGAATAGTTTATATCGGTATGTATTTTTCATACATGCAGTTTTGTATGCATATAATATTTTTAAGAAATGTTCCGGAGCAGGTCTATGTGTTGTAGAATGATAGGCTTTATACTGTTTTGGATTGCCATAGGAATGATTATAGCGCTGTTTCTTATGGAGAATATTTTTTTATGTATCTGCATTATCATAGTGCTGCTTTTGCTTGGATATAACATGTTCTGCAGGTGAAATATAATAAAAAGCAAAATGGTTTGGTGTTTGGCACAACTTTTTTGAAAAAAGTGTTGCATTTTGACATGTTGTCTGATACAATATCTTCTGTTGTGGGTAAAAATCCCATGCTTTTAAGGAGGTGTGAATCGATGGCAAAATGTGCAATTTGCGAAAAAGGTGCTCACTTTGGTATAGCTGTGAGCCATTCTCATAGAAGAACTAACAGAAAATGGAATTCTAATGTTAAGTCTGTAAGAGTAAAGGTGAACGGAGGAGCACAGAAGATGTACGTTTGTACTTCATGCTTGCGTTCCGGTTTAGTTGAACGTGCTTAATTTTGATTTTTAAGCATCTGCTATTAATTTTCGAAAATTTATAACAGTAAAAAGTGGATTGCTTTCGGCGACCCACTTTTTTATTTGCGCGAATATACGAGGCAGGTGAAAATGCCTGCATTGTTACATATTTTGCTGATATATAATAAAAACAGTTTATTTTTTGCTTAATAGAGGGTATAATTAGCTTATTAAATTGGATATTTACGAGTATCCGTGAATGGAGGTATATATGAAAGGTTATTTAGACGGCGAGTTGGGAACGATTTCCATTGACTCAGAGGTTATCGCCAGATATGCCGGTTCCACAGCGGTTGAGTGTTTCGGCATTGTCGGTATGGCTGCTGTCAGCATGAAGGACGGACTTGTAAAGCTTTTAAAGGGTGACAGTCTGACAAGAGGAATACGTGTTGACATAGACGAGGATAATAAGATTACCATTGACTTCCATGTTATTGTATCGTATGGGGTAAGTATTCTTACAGTTGCTGATAATCTTATAGAAAATGTAAAGTATAAGGTTTGTGAGTTTACAGGTCTTGAAATTAAAAAAATCAACATATTTGTTGAGGGTGTCAGAGTAATCGACTGATTGACACATATTATAATATCTTTATGCTTTTTGCCGTTACGGCGGAATGGAGGAAAATTGTGGCAACCAATACAATAGATGCAGCGCTTGTTCAGAAGATGTTTCTTGCAGGAGCTAAAAATCTTGAAGCAAAGAAAGAATGGATTAATGATTTGAATGTATTTCCCGTACCGGATGGAGATACCGGCACGAATATGACAATGACAATTATGTCTGCCGCAAAGGAAGTAAGCGCTATCGCTAATCCTACTATGGAGAGTCTCTCAAAGGCTATTTCAAGCGGCTCATTGAGAGGCGCAAGAGGAAATTCAGGCGTTATTCTCTCACAGCTTTTGAGAGGCTTTACAAAGGAAATGGCAGGTCTTAAGGAGCTGACAACTGAGAGTATAGCAATTGCGGCACAGAGAGCGACAGAGACCGCTTATAAGGCTGTTATGAAACCTAAGGAGGGAACAATCCTTACTGTTGCCAGAGGGATTTCGGAGAAGGCTGCCGAAGTTGCGGCGCATACGGATGATTTGGAGACAGCGCTGCTCGCTATAATTGAGCATGCGGAGTATGTTTTGTCAAAGACTCCGGAGCTGCTTCCGGTGCTTAAAGAAGCAGGAGTTGTGGATTCGGGCGGACAGGGACTCGTTGTGTTTCTTAGAGGAATGTACGATGCTCTTACAGGAAAGGTTACCGACTTTGCGCTGACCGAGCCGGCAGATACTTCTGAGAGGAGCGTGCCTCAGGGCAAGGGCGCTTCTATAGAGAATGTTGATATAAAATTCGGCTATTGTACTGAATTTATTATAATGCTCGAAAAAGAATTTAATGAGGATACAGAGGCAAAGTTTAAAGAATTCCTCTCATCAATAGGTGATTCTATTGTGTGTGTTGCTCTTGACGATATAGTTAAGGTGCATGTTCACACTAACCATCCGGGTCAGGCGTTTGAGAAGGCTCTTGAGTATGGACAGCTCACCAAGATGAAGGTTGACAACATGCGCGAGGAGCACAATCAGAAGGTTGTGGCACAGTCAGAAATGCAGGCTGCTATCGCGGCAGAGGCTCAGAAAAAGAACGGTAAGCCGGTAGCTCAGAATCAGCCTAAAAAGGATTTTGGATTTGTGACTGTTGCGGCTGGTGAAGGTCTTGCGGAGATTTTCAGAGGGCTTGGTGTTGACAGTGTCATCGAGGGCGGACAGACAATGAATCCGAGTACTGAGGATATATTAAATGCTGTTGACACTGTAAATGCAGATACAGTTTTTGTACTGCCTAACAACAAAAATATTATTCTCGCAGCGCAGCAGGCAGCGTCTATCGCAGAGGGCAAAAAACTTATAGTAATACCGACAAAGACTGTTCCTCAGGGAATTACCGCGATGATTAATTTTGAGCCTGCAAGAAGTGCGCAGGAAAATGAGGCGGCGATGACCGAGTCAATAGATACCGTAGCCACAGGGCAGCTCACATATGCGGTCCGCGATACTTCGATTGACGGAAAGGAAATCAAGGACGGAGATATTATGGGACTTGGCGATGCGGGACTTCTTGCAGTCGGCAAGGATATTGAAGAGACGCTTCTTAATATGCTTGACGAGATGATGAAGCAGAATGAAGAGGCTGAGCTGATAAGTGTCTATTACGGTGAGGACGTTACAGAGGAACAGGCTGAAAAGGCTGTCTCTGAGATAGAGAAAAAGTATTCCGATGTTGACGTTGAGCTTCAGATGGGCGGTCAGCCGATATATTACTATCTGGTTTCGGTAGAATAAATAAAACAGCGGAGGTTTTTTTATCATGAGCATGATTGATGTCGTAAGAGCGGATATGGTAGCAGCAATGAAAGCAAAAGAAAAAGAGAAGAAGGAAGTCCTTTCAATGCTTCTTGCGGAGCTTAAGAATTATGAGATTAACAACAGAGTTTCACTGACAGACGAGACTGCCGGTCAGGTTGTGTTGAAGCAGATTAAGCAGCTGAAAGAAACGCTGTCGCTTACTCCTGCCGACAGACAGGACATTATTGACGAGTGTAATTTCTCCATAAAAGTGCTTCAGGAGTATGCGCCGGAAATGATGGACGAGGCGGCTATTGAGGCAGTTATAAAGGAGACGCTCTCAGAACTTTCGATAGAAAAACCGACGCCAAAGGATAAGGGCGCTATCATGAAGGTGCTTATGCCTAAGGTTAAGGGAAAGGCTGACGGCAGGCTTGTAAATGAAGTTCTTGCCTCAATGATGTAATAAGCTTTCGCGTTTGAAGCAGTCGCGCAGACGCTTCAGAATGGGGATTGTTATGAAAATAACGGAATTAAGAGGAATAGGAGAAAAGACAGCGGAGCTTTTTGGCAGGCTTTCTGTATACACGGTTGAAAATCTCGTGGGTTTGTACCCGCGGGATTACGATGTATATCAGGAGCCTGCCTTTATTAGCAGTCTTACAGAGGAATATGAAAATTCCACTGTGGCGATAGATGCTGTTGTCTCAAAAAAAATCGATGTGTATCACACCGGAAAGCTATCAGTCATAAGCACGGTTGTGACAGATGAAAGAGGAGATAAGATAAAGTGCACATGGTTTAATATGCCTTTTCTTAAATCGTCACTCAGACTTGGAATGAGATATATTTTCAGGGGAAGGCTTGTAGTAAAAAACAATGTGAAAATAATTGAACAGCCTCAGATGTTTACGAGAGCAAAATATGCGCAGCTCGAGGGGACTATGCAGCCGATTTATCCGCTGACTAAGGGGCTGTCAAATAAGACAGTCACAAAGGCTGTTCGTCAGGCGCTTGAAAAATACAGCGCGGGACTTGAGAAGGAATATATTCCGGAAAAAATACGAAAAAATAATCAGCTTGCGGAGCATAACTTTGCAATGGTTAGTATCCATTTCCCGAATTCGTTTGAGGACTATATTCAGGCGAGAAAACGTCTTGCGTTTGAGGAGTTTTTTCTGTTTGTTCTTGCGGTCAGAAGCCTTAAAAATTCAAATGAGCGTCGTCCTAACGGTTATATAATCGAAAATGATGCAAGAACTGATGAATTTATAAAAAAACTGCCTTATGAACTCACGGCAGGGCAGAAAAACGCATGGAGTGAAGTGCGTGCCAATATGTCGGGGAAAGGCCTTATGAGCAGGCTTATTCAGGGAGATGTAGGTTCGGGAAAGACTATAATAGCAGTGCTTGCTCTGATGAATACGGCATTTGCGGGCTACCAGGCGGCTATGATGGTGCCGACCGAGGTGCTTGCAAAACAGCAGTATGAAAATATAAGAAAAATGTTTGAGGAATATGGCATACAGCTTGAGGTGTCGATCCTAGTTGGCTCTATGAGTGCGGCGGCAAAGCGCGCCGCGTATGAAAAAATAGAGAGCGGTGAGGCGCAGATCGTAGTCGGAACACATGCGCTTATACAGGAAAAGGTTAATTTTAAAAGACTTGCGCTGGTAATTACAGACGAACAGCACCGTTTCGGGGTCCATCAGAGAAGAGAACTATCAGAAAAGGGCTTAGATCCTCATGTGCTTGTCATGAGTGCCACTCCGATTCCTCGTACGCTTAACATGGCGATGACTTCTATCCGGGATATGTCTGTGCTTGATGAAGCACCGGGTGATAGGCTCCCTGTACAAACCTATGTGCTGGAACATGATGATATTGT
>CASFUI010000345.1 GCA_949297565.1 uncultured Eubacteriales bacterium | reverse complement strand
GTGCCGCTTGGTCTAGCTTTGGTGCTAAACAGTATATTTCCTGCCCATACTCCCGCTCGATATATGCCATATATGCTATAATCGCGCTTGCAAATAAACTTTTGCCGTTTTTTCGTCCGATAACTATAAAAATTTCGCGAAAAATTCTTATATTTTGGTTGTCTACAATGCCAAATATCGCGCAAACTATAGCTTTTTGCCACAGTTCTAGCTTTAGTAAATCGCTCCTGCCTTTGCTGTGGTGGCAAAAATTTTCGATAAATCTAATAGCCTTGTTAGCCTTTTTGGGATTGTAAAAAAAATCTTGTTTTTCCAGTCCTTCTACGAGTATTTTATAAATTGCTAATATCCATTTACCTGCTATAATTGCGCCACTTGCAATCTTCGCGTAATACTCGTGAATGTAACTTTTATACGGCACTTATACTTACTCCTCGCGCAGCAGCGCAAGCCTACTTTTTTTGCGTTCCGCTGGTGGCGCAAGCTCGGTTAATTGTTTGATAATCGTCGTATAATTCTTGCTTAAAGCTATATAAGCGTCTGCCTCCGGACTTCGCTTTTCGCCCCATTGGTTTGCTCCGTTCTGGTACTTCGACGTCCAGCCATTTACTTGTATATTATCTTGCAAAATATCGAGCTCAACAGACATGAAGGCAGCCTTTTCGATAAGTGGCGTAACGAGTTTTCTTTTATTTTCATCAAGATTTTTAAAAATGCCCTTAAGTCTGTTTTTTTCTTTTTTAATCTTCTCTTCTTTCGTATACTCTTTCTTTGTTGCCATTTTTTCGCCTCGCTCTCGCACACCACACCCCCTACACCACGTACGCGCGACCCTGCAGAGTTTTTTGAAGGTCTCTCCTCGGTCTCTGCCGACTAAATCAAAAATTTAGATAGGGGGGATATGCAGCGCTAAGCTAATGCGTAAATATCAAGCTCTCTCTTTAGCGTGCTATAACATTGCCGTCAGCGTCAAAGCTGTAGCACCTTGTGTCTGCTGCCGCATGATGCTCTTTGTTGTGGCAATCTTGGCACAATGCCTCGAGGTTGTCCCAGTTGAGTGCTATGTTTGGGTTGTTTATATTCTTCTTGCTTAGATGCTTCTTGTGATGCACAACCTTAGCGGGCTCGCCGCATCGCTCACATAAGTAATGCCGCGATATTAGATATGCCTGTCTTGTGTCTATCCAGCTCTTGCTGTGATAGAACTTTTTAGCCCATTCTTTCATAGCCGCCCCTTTCTTACGCATTAGCCCAGCGCCATGGAGTTCATGTGCTAGGTGGGAGGTTGAAAATACATGCAAAAAGAGCGGATAACCAATGCCGTTTAACAACTTGACTTTCCGCTCTTTCTTGTATTATTGTTCCAGCTTAAATATTATCACTTTTAAAACGGACAAAACGAACATGTTTTATGTTTCTTTTAAAAATCTTCGCACTGCTGTTCTGCAACTATCCGCCGTATGCATTCCTCCCATTCTGTTAGCCACTT
This sequence comes from uncultured Eubacteriales bacterium, assembly GCA_949297565.1. Classification (GTDB taxonomy): domain Bacteria; phylum Bacillota; class Clostridia; order Lachnospirales; family Lachnospiraceae; genus Lachnospira. The sequence continues at coordinate 9,265 of CASFUI010000345.1, read as the reverse complement.
GAAGCCATGTCAGATTATCTAAAAATCTGTACGTAATCATACGACGCGTCCGGCTGTCCTGTATTTCGTTTATGTATTGCTCAACTTCATTTGTCAGCTCAAGCAGTTTAAGTTCGCGTTCCTTAAGACATCGCCGCCTGATTAAAAGAAGTGTCTTTTTATGCGTGTACTCAGGGTAAGGACACCCTTCTATTACAAAGTGTTGTGTTCCACCTGATCCGCCTTTTACTGTGTCCTTGATATATCCTCTTTGTTCTATTGTTTTAATTTGCTCTTCTAAGTTTTCTATGCGCGCCCGGATGTCTTTTATCTCCTCCCTGATGTCACAATATTGTATAAGTGCTTCCTTTATGCCTGCTGCCATAAACTAATTTCCTCCCATTGCCATATCAAATTCTTTATGCTACAATACATTTGTTCGATATGTATGGGAGAAGGAAGCCTGTCTGATTGGGATTTGCAGGCTTCCTTTTTGTTGCACCGGTGCAACTTTACTTTTTCTTTGGCTGATAAAACTTGCAATTTTCTTCTTCGCAGAATAATTTTGTAAGTGCAACACACTTCTCACCTCTGCATGTAGTTCTGTATGCAAAGCAATCTTTTTTAACACCTGTACCTTTTTTATTTTCTTTAATTTCTATCATACTCTCTGCCTCCTATCTAATTTTTTCCGCTTCTTAACATGCAGAATAATAATTCTGTCATTGACCGTTTTCTCAAGCCCGGTCTGCATTGTTGTATAATACGCAGCTCCCACTTAATATCCTCTGTAATATCCGTCGGATTTTCAAATTCACCAGCTATATCTGACATGAATGGAATAGCAACTATTATCCCAAAATATTGTGACGAATGCGGAAAGGCAAGCAAATGCCTTTTAAATGTTCCGTCTCCGAGGTCCGGCAATAAGTCTTTATAGCACTGAATTGTTGTAACTATGTAGTTCTTCTCTCCGAAAAAATTCAACCCGTTTCCGCTGTAAACATCTTCTTTGCAGCTTTTAATTTCGTAACATACAAACTGTCCTTTTTCTATGTCAGATATAGAGCATTGACTAGGCGGAATAAATTGCATAAAATCAACTCGTTTTACATCCCTTGTTCCATAGTCTATGCTGACTTCTCTTGCCCAATATTTCCCCATTCCGTTAAATTTATCTTCTACAAGTAATTTGCTTAAAAAGTCTGTTGTTTCCCGTCTATTCATCTTCACCACCTGCTTTTATGATTTCGATTACATCTTTTGTGCGAACAATCTCTGCTTTTGTTGTCCAACCAACCGGTCTTGCCAGCTCTGATATATTTCCAATCTGCTCCACCACCTTATCTACATCATAAACGGTTGGCTGTATAGAAATAAAATTTTGTGCAGTTTCCCTTATGTCATTTGCAAAGTCCGATTGCCCTTTAAACACTTCATTAAAATTAATTTTATCAGCATCAATTAACCTCATTTTCTGCCCTCGCTTTCTCTCAGCGCCTTAGGATATCCATGCCTCTTGTGGCAATGCATCTGTGTATTTTTCAAATTCTCGCCACTCTCTGCTATATTCAGCGTAACTTCCCTGCTTTTTGCTCGCTGCTTCGTATAATTCTTCAATTTGCTTCACAATCTGTAATATTCCCGTGTTCTTGTCCCGCAGAATATCAATAGCAGCTGCAAGACTGTCATAGCGATTTCTCAGCCCTATGTAAGCGGCATATACTTTAAAGCACTGCCTGGCAGCCGTGATTAACTCATCCTTTGTCATTTGTTTTAACTTTCTTTTTGCTTCATCTTCTGCGAATGCCTCAGAGTAATCCAACCCAAAATAATCCTGTTCCCATTCATCAAATCCTAAGAGTCCGCCGTATGTTTCTCCTGCTCCAGCCGACACAAAGAAAATATCAAAGCAATCCGGTACCCATTCTTCCTGCAGGTCATAAAACATTCTTTCGCATTCAGCGCACAAATCCGCAAATGCCATTTTAAACTCATAAGCTTCATCTTCATCTCCGGCCAAAGCATTTATTAAAGAGTCGCTTCCGTCATCAGAGTCTGTATACCACCTGACATCCTCGCATTTTTCTTGTATGTTCCATAAATCTTGTGTGATAAATTCAAGATTTAAATTTTTAACGATAGGTTTTTTGTATCTTATGTTTCTGGCTTTTATTCTTTTTGTTTCTTCTGAGGTAATCATGTTATCCCTCCACTTCTGACTGATATGGCTCTGGCAGTGGCTTCCATGCAATAACTGTTGGCTGTAACGGAGTTTTCTTAATAATCCACACACCATCCTGCAGCCATGATGTGCTTGTGTGATTACCTCCGTCCATTTCGCTAATTGTTACTATTACTTCAATATTTTCCTCTGGCAACCTCTCGTTGCATGGTATCCAGCCATTGTCGTACTCGGCAGCTACCTGCTCTACAGCTTCGATTGCGTTATTATACCGTATATAATTATCTGATTCTCTATCTCCTTCATATATTGGAGCATCTTCCTGTATAGCAATTTCTTTCAACTTTTTAATAATCTTCTCAAATACTTCCTGCATGTTATCCCTCTCTTTCCTCCTATTGATTTTATTTTCCATAGTGTTATACTGTCCTCATGGGGCATTAGCGCAGTTGGGAGCGCGTAACATTCGCATTGTTAAGGTCACGGGTTCGAATCCCGTATGCTCCATTTTTATTGTTATCTATATTTCTTTTACAAAATTCTTCACTTCCGCAGCCATGCACCTGCTGCCCCTTGCTGTTAGTTCCAAGCAGAATTCCAAACTCACATTTGTCGCACTGTTTATCTGATATGCTGTTGATGTTGATTGACATTACTCCTCCTCGATATTCATACCATTAAAACTCATCTGAGCATAAAAATACCAACCACCAAATATTGATGGTTGGATATATTCTTAAAAAGTCTTTTCAATTTCTTCAATTACAACTAGTATATACTGCCGCCAACTATTTATTGGAGAAAACTTATGCATTCTGAAAGTAATATAGCAATAATACAATATAAAAGAAATTATTGGCAATATGCTCCAAATTATATTAAGCCCATAAGCTACAATAATTGATAAAATCACACTAATAAAAGCTATTGGTACAGATATAATAGAAGTTATTGTGGAATAATATTTCATATAATCACCTTCTAGCGCTTGAGCCTTTAACTTAAGCAACCTGTTTTTGTCACCATTAATATATTTTTTTACAGCTTTTTGGGCTAAAACAATTTCATTGCTCGTTTCATCGCTTATACACTCGAAACCATCCATTTTTTACTGCACTTTTCTAAGTCTAAACACATTTTTTCAAAATCACTTTTTTTCATTTGTTAATCTCCTGCATTTTTTTGCAAGAAATTATACCACTCCAACCATCAATATTCAATTTTCAATGTGCTATTTCAGTCTTAATTTATATTCATATCATTAAAATTCATCTGGCCTTCAAGCTCATCATCCATCATTAACTTTCTTATATTCTTAAGTTCTTCAAGAATTGTCCTTGCATTTGCCTCAGCTGCTGCCACATCGCTCACCGTCGGTACAAACTCTTTCGAGGAAAAAGTTTCAGCCGTGAGATATATTTTATGAGCGGACTCTCTGATAAAACTCCAGCTTTCGGTTATCTCCTCGTCTTCAGTCTGATTGTCAGTGGCTTCTTTAAAATCGCTTCCGCATTGAGTATTTACGGCGTTTTTCGGCATTTCAGGCATTAAACTGTTTGGCGTATTAAAATCGCTCTCGCACTGAGTATTTATCGCGCTTTCCGGCTCTTTCGCCTGCAAATCTTCTCCTGCTGTCTCGGAATTGCCCTCGTATTTAGTATTTATCGCGTTTTCCGGCATTTCAGACTCTAAATCGTCTCCTGCTACCCCGGAAACGTCTTCGCATTTAGTATTTACCGCGTTTTCTTCGGTTTTGGGTGGCTTTGCTTTAACTACCTTCTTGTCTTTTCGCTTCTTTTCAGTCTCTTCTTTTTGCTCTTCCGGAAATTTTTCGCCGTATTTATTCTCCCACGCTCTTTTGGGGTCCTCCGGTATGCCGATTTGATTTTTTACCGCCTCGGCGACCGAAGCAGCGTCATATTCTGTTTTTTCCATGCTCCGCACGTTTGTAAGTGTCACTCTTTTAAGCTCTGCTTTTACTGACATCATTACTCTTCCGACACCCTGTATTCTTATCGAATATATCATCTCGCCCGCAGGGGAAAGCGTTTCAAATAAGTTGTCAGTCTTGGATAAGTTAAGATACAGCTCAGGCTCGTCATGTAAGAGCTGATGAAACGCCTGCTCAAGCTCGTTTAATCCGGTCATGACCTCGTCTGTCCCTTCGGCGAGGATTTCAAGGTCAGATACTTTCCGCTCCTCATCAAATTCTTTTTTGATGTCCTCTATCTCTGACCTGCTGTAATCCGGAGAGAGCTCTTCGTTAATCTCGTCGGGAAGCTGGAGCATGACCGCAAGTTTTGAATATCCAAAGCCTCTGTATTCTGTTTTTAAGTACTGTGAGTTCCCTCCCTCCGAAAATCTGTCGTTGATGTTTATAAACCTTGATACCAATGTTTTGTCTATGTTGTATTCGGCTCTTGCAAATTCATTTACATTCGCGTATCCGGAGCCGGAGAGTATGTCTGTATCCCTGGCCTGCTTTAAAAGCCAGCCTATTCTAACGAAGCCTTCGGCGGACTCAAGCATCTGCTTGTCCAGCTCTTCCTTGAATGTTTTAAAGTCTTTTATAACTGCTATCTCGCTCATGCTATCCTCACCCTTTCTTTTTTGTTTAAATGCTCTGTATAATCTTTTAAAAATTTTTCTATAAGTTCATAGTCAGGCTTTGTGTCGTTTTGCCCGTACCACTGCTTTACTTTGTCGTCTGAAATTTCTACCGTGACAAATGGGCTCTCAGGCTCTCTTGTTTTCCTTAAGACAAGAATGTATACTTTACCGGCGTTGTAGTTTGACATATACCTTTGAGTGTCGCTGCCGACGCAGTGATGAAGTGTTTTGCCTTCAAGCACAATCTCCTCTGCATCGCGCGCCGGGCGGATTATAAATCCCGACTGCTGCCATGTGTATTTTTTCTCTATCATTTTGCGTACCTTAGGTATGTCCGGATATTTTTTTAACATGTCTGTTATATAGGTCTTGTTTCTTAATTTCTCCTCCTGCTGCCTCAGCTCAGACCATTTCTGTCTTAAATTTTTCGGATGCAGATATACTTCGTTTGTAAGGTCGTCTCCCCTTGCAGCTCTTGCTCTTATGTAGTTCGAATATTCTGTTAAGGTGTTTGGAATGCTTCCGCTGTATTCGTCCCTGACTTTTTCAAGATAATTCCAAAGCCTGACGATGCTTTGATATTTAAGAGGCAGTTCGGTATCTTTACTCCAACTGTAGCCCATGCAGCTTTTCAGTTTGTGCAGGGCTTCTATGTTTTTTAGCGGCACGTTGTTTCTTTCTGCACACTTTAAAGTCTTCAGCCGGCTGTATGCGTCACTTTTATCTTTAATAAGCCAGTTGTACTCGTTTTTTGATATACATAAAAAATCCGTAAGCCTGTCTGCTTTTTTGTTAAATTCTCCTGTATGTCCGCTCTTGAAATAAATTTGTCTTGCTATTGGTGTAAGCTCTGCTTTTATCACGCTTTCAATCTGAGGACAGTTTGCGTATGTCTCAAGTTCCTTAAGCACTTTAGTATCACTGTAATAATTAGTTTCAGGCAGCCTGAATTCTTTGGGGGGGAAATATCTTAAGTCGGATGATAAAAGAGCATTTTCAAAATTAAAGCTTGCATCAAACATATATTCGTTTGCATGCGGAAACCAATGCTCGCGTTCGTACCTCACTTCATAACTTTTAAAGAAATTTCTTCTGAAAAATTGTCTCAAAACCTCTTCTGTCTTTATTGACATCTGCGTGTCCGTATATCTTGAAATCCACGTCTGGTAGCCTCGCGCTATAAGAGTGCCATCAGGAAGTGTCTGGTATACTAGAGCGTTAAATATTGTGCATGTGTTTTTCGCTCTGCCGGATTGAACGAGTTGACCCGTACAGCCGCACAGGCAGCATTTTTCAAAATTTCCCCTGCGCGGAGTTTCGTGCACAGGATAACCAGGATAATCAATATAGGCTTTTATTCTTTTTTCGTATATCCCGCCGCACTGACAGCACCGGTATTCCGCTTTTGCTCCGTGCCTCTTATAAAGAATTGCATTGCTTTTGTTAGCATACTCTTTTATTTTTTTCTTAAGATAGTCCGGCTCCGGAGGGACTGCTGCCATGAGCTTCTCCATTTCAGTTTGTTTTTTTATTCTCTCTTTTTGTATTTTGGCTGAGTCAATCCTGTTTTCCAAAGCATAGATATAGTCAGCCTCATCGTTCAGTATCCTTTTTCCTGCCGGTCCGTAAAATTCTTTTATCGCTTTAAAACTTTTCTTTGAAAATACAGCCCTTTCTATCTGTATCCAGTGATAATTATTATATTTTTGCCTTTTATCCCACTCCTGTGTCCCATAGTCGTAGTGTGCGAATTCATTTTCGGTGTACGCCATGCGGTACAGTGTATCGCCGTGTATGTCTATTATCAGATGTTTTACATTGTCTATTGTTACTATCATGGCTGCGGCATTTTTCCCGCGCTCCGGTCTTATCTGCGGAAGCTTCAGTATTTTTGCTTTTTTCATATCACGCCTCCAGATAATATTCTCTTATGATTTCATAGGCGCGGCCCATTCCGGGTATTCCCATCTTCACAAAGGCGTTTACGCCTGCCGCCTTAACGATGTCTTTATCAACCGTATATGAATTTTTCCAGCTCCATTCAAGGATTTTCCCTATACAGCCCTTTATGCTCTTTCCCTTTTTCCTGACTGCCTCAGCCATTTCAGGATGTTCAGTGCACTGAGCAGTTATGTAGTTTACCCAGTCCTCTACTATTTCAACAATCTTGAGTTCTTTTGTTTCAACTTTAATCTTACCCAGCGCCGCCATGAGCGGAGTGGCAAGCTCGCTTACAGCTCCGTCTATGTAATCCTGTACGTCCTCTTTATCTATTCCGTTTTCGGCGGCAAGCTCGAACAGCGCTGCGGTGTCACCTTCTTTTAGCTGCCCGGCTGCTGCCGCGTTAAGCTCCTGTGATGAATTAAATTCTCCGTATTTGTCAAACATATGCATTCCCCTTTCAATTTTAAATTTTTCTTGTGTTCCAAACTCCTATGGCCTCCTCTGGCGTAATTAAATCCGTCGTCCTGCTGCCGCATTCTTCGCATATAACCGCGTATTTGTCGCCGAAGCGGCTTTCTTTGTTTATGTAGAGTTTTCCGGCGCCGGAACAGAATGGACAGTTAAGAAGCTTTACCTCTTCTTTGTTTAGCATTTTTCCTCCTTTCACGGTATGTCGCCGTAATCCCTGACGCTTATGTCGTGCCAGCTTACCGGGCCTCCGCAGCTCCCACAGTATTCCATGTTCCATACACGATTTAACTCCAGCCCGCAGTGAGGGCAGAATGCCGTTATCATTCTCTCTTTTTTTGAATAATAAGGCTCCGCTACTTTCAAGGCCTTTTTGCCTTTATGGATTACATACGGTGCTTTTGTTGCTTGGTATACACCCAGCTCGCCGCCTGTCATCTCAGCGATGTTCATACTGCCTCCTTTACAGATAGTTTTTCATGAACGCGCTCATCCACTCATCATGTGAGTACAGCTCTTCAAATTTTGTCTGGCCATCTTTTATAAGCTCAAGGTCAATATCCCTGTTTGTGTGAACAGCTTCCGGTCCTTCCCTGTGATGCCTTACGCAGAGCCATACTTTAAGTCCATATTTTTCGGATATTTTTCGGTTTGCAGTGCCGTGCATTATGTGATGGCATTCAAGACCTGCTACAGAAAGAGGTCCATAATACCCTGACAGGCCGGCTTGCTTTCTGCACAGGTAGCATTCTTTATTTTTCTGCATTATACTTTTAGCCATTGTCTGCCTCCTGCATTCTGTTTAGTATCTGCTCCTGCTCTGCAAAATATTTTCCGGTGTCTTTAGTAAACTTAACAACATGCTCTGTGGACAGGTTTATAAGCTGCTGCCACAATAGAGCGTTTTTTACGGGTCTGTTTCCTGATTTTATCCAGTTATTCTTTTTCCACTGATAAACCCATCCATTATTTACGCTGTTTAAAATGTGCTCGCATTGAGTAAATACTCGTACTGAGCACGGTTTTGTAAGTCTTTTAAACGCCGCTGTGATAGCTGTTAATTCAGACTGATTTTCGGTTGCATCCTTAAGCATTCCAGTTCCGTCACGCCGCGCAGTTTTACCGTTCAGCTCGCACTCAAGAATGTATGAATAGTACGCATGCCTGTTTACCCTCGGTCCTCTTGCTGTTGTCGCTATGTAAATATTGACTTCCTGCACCTTATTCCCTCCTTCTCATCCTTGCGTTTATGTAGAAAAATCCGTTAAAATCGTTAAAATATACATTTGACTCCAAGAACTCATAGTCCGGGTACCATGAGCTTATTTCTTTTTCGCGCTCGGGCTTGTCCCGCACAAATTTGTCTATAAATTTTCCCACCGGGGCATAGTTTCCCTTACCGCCTTTCCTTTTGTTGTATACTTTCCTTACCCGGAACTGCTCAAGACCTGTCGAACAGTTCCAGCGCTTCTCGTATTTTGCCCTGTTTTTGTTCTTGGTTATGTAATTAGCCATTCCGGTAAGACCGTATCTGTCCTTCTGAAGCCGGCGCACCTGATTCCGGTTTCCGCATTTCCATAAGCTCTCCACAATATCCATATCCATATGTCCATCTATAATTAAGTGATAATGCCACCTGACTTTTGCATCATCATCATGCTCTATGACATACAAATATTTTGCTTTGGTAAGACCGCGCTTTTTACGGTGGTAATTGATGCGGCGGATATAGTTGCTCATGATTTTTACTGCCTCTTTCATGTCAGCCGGCTCTCTTTCGTCCTCGCACGTGAGTGTCAGCCAGATGTCGTCATTGGTGAAGTTGTGCGTTATAAGTCTCTGGCAATATTTCACCGCATTTTTGTTGTTTAAGTTTTTCTGTGTCTCTTTGTTTTTTATCCTTCCCTCCGGAGGTACTTCGTCCATTGAACGGAACTCGGGGAAGATTTCTATTTCAAGCTGCTCCCCGGCACGGATTTCTTTGCAGGCATATATTGATTTGTACCTGTTTTTTAACACGAACTCTAAAAAGAACTCGTTTAAATCCTCTATGCTTTTGTTGTATGCAGCCTCATAGTC
>CASFUI010000344.1 GCA_949297565.1 uncultured Eubacteriales bacterium | reverse complement strand
CGACTGCTATGAGATTGCTCCGCCTGACGGCTGTATCTGTATTGAAAATAAAATATATGTGTATAACGGGCTTCGTATTATGGGGCTCGGGGGCTCACCGTGCTATAACGGAGGAAAAAATCAATACACAGAGGCGCAGATGAGGCATCGCGTGAAAAAAATGTGGCTGTCGCTCAAAAAAAATAAAGGGATAGATATTTTGCTCACACATTCCCCGGCTGCCGGAATCAATGACGGAGACGATCATGTGCACAAAGGTTTTGAAGCTTTCCGTAGTATTCTTGATACTTATGAGCCGAGGTATTTTATTCACGGCCACGTGCATAAAAATTACAGCAAGGGTTTTAAACGAGAGGACAAATATAAAAACACTATAGTGATAAACGGCTATGACAGGTATATACTTGATGTAGACGTATAATCATATAAATGCATCTGCATTAATAATTATTAACGGAGGGGAACAGTATGACAAAATGGGTTTACAGATTTTCAGAGGGCAACGCGTCAATGCGTGAGCTGCTCGGCGGCAAGGGTGCTAACCTTGCTGAGATGACAGGACTTGGAATGCCGATACCTCAGGGGTTTACCGTAACGACAGAGGCTTGTACGGATTACTACAAAAGCGGCAAAAAAGTGCGAGATGAAATCAGCCAGCAGGTTTTTGAGGCCATTTCATGGCTGGAGGAGATTAACGGCAAGAAATTCGGGGATGTAAATGATCCGCTCCTTGTTTCCGTACGTTCAGGAGCAAGAGCTTCAATGCCGGGAATGATGGATACGATTTTAAACCTCGGCCTCAATGATGTATCTGTCGAGGGCTTTGCAAAAAAAACGGGAAACGCGCGTTTTGCATATGATTCCTACAGAAGGTTTATTCAGATGTTTTCGGATGTTGTTATGGAAGTTCCGAAGTCATACTTTGAGAAGATTATTGATGAAGTGAAAGAAAAGAGAGGTATAAAGTTTGATACGGAGCTCACGGCTGATGATTTAAAGGAGCTCATCGCAAGGTTTAAAAAAGTTTACAGTGACAGTATGAACGGACAGGAATTTCCGCAGGAGCCTAAGGAACAGCTTATGGAGGCTATAAAGGCTGTTTTCCGTTCATGGGATAATCCGAGAGCTATTGTATACAGAAGAATGAACGACATTCCGGGTGACTGGGGGACTGCGGTAAATGTCCAGACTATGGTGTTCGGAAATAAAGGCGAGACATCGGGAACCGGTGTCGCGTTTACCAGAAATCCGTCAACAGGAGAGAAAGGCATTTTCGGCGAGTATCTTATAAACGCACAGGGAGAGGACGTTGTGGCAGGCGTGCGCACGCCTCAGCCTATTACTCAGCTTGAAAACGATATGCCTGACTGTTACAGACAATTTATGGAGCTGGCGATGAAGCTTGAAAATCATTACCGCGATATGCAGGATATGGAATTTACGATTGAGGAGGGAAAGCTGTATTTCCTCCAGACGAGAAGCGGAAAGAGAACGGCTCCGGCTGCCATAAAAATCGCGTGTGATTTGGTTGACGAGAATATGATTACGCCGCAGGAGGCTGTAATGAGAATTGATGCGAAGTCGCTCGATCAGCTTTTACACCCTACATTTGACGCTGACGCGCTTAAAGCGGGAAAGGTTGTGGGCGAGGCGCTTCCTGCATCTCCGGGAGCGGCTGCCGGCAAGGTGCTGTTTACTGCCGAGGAGGCTAAGGAGGAAGGCATAGGCGGAAAGGGTGAGCGTGTTATACTTGTGCGCCTTGAGACTTCTCCGGAGGACATTGAAGGCATGCACGCTTCACAGGGTATTCTCACGGTGAGAGGCGGCATGACGTCACATGCGGCGGTTGTTGCCAGAGGAATGGGTACCTGCTGTGTTTCAGGCTGCGGTGATATTTCGATAGATGAGGAGAATGAAGTATTTACGCTCGGAGGAGAGACTTTCCATAAGGGCGATTATATTTCACTTGACGGAACGACAGGAAAGATTTACAAGGGTGACATAAAGACTGTTGAGGCAACAGTGAGCGGCAATTTCGGAAGGATTATGGCTTGGGCAGACGAGTTCAGAAAGCTCGGTGTGCGCACAAACGCCGATACTCCGAAGGATACGGAGAACGCTATCAGGCTCGGAGCCGAGGGCATCGGTCTTTGCAGAACGGAGCATATGTTCTTTGAGCCTGACAGAATACCTAAAATCCGCAAAATGATTTTGTCAAAGACTGTTGAGGGAAGAGAGGCAGCTTTAAACGAGCTTCTGGTATTTCAGAAGGCTGATTTTAAGGCCATGTATGAGACTCTCGAGGGCAAGCCGATGACGGTGCGCTACCTTGACCCGCCTCTTCATGAGTTCCTGCCTACATCAGACGAGGACATTGCGGCTCTGGCAGAGGATATGGGAATATCTGTTGAGGATATAAAGGAGACATGTGCGTCTCTTCACGAGTTTAACCCTATGATGGGACACAGAGGCTGCCGTCTTGCCGTCACCTACCCTGAAATTGCCAGAATGCAGACAAGGGCTGTAATGGAGGCTGCGATTGAGGTACACAATGAAAAGGGTTATGATATTGTGCCTGAGATTATGATACCTTTGGTAGGAGAGAAGAAAGAGCTCAAGTTTGTTAAGGATGTTGTGGTTGAAACTGCCGAGCAGGTCAAGAGAGAAAAAAATTCTGATATGCACTACAAGATTGGAACGATGATTGAGATTCCGAGAGCTGCCCTTCTGGCAAATGAGATTGCGGAGGAAGCCGAGTTCTTCTCATTCGGAACTAATGACCTCACACAGATGACATTCGGATTTTCAAGAGATGACGCCGGAAAGTTCCTGGACGCTTATTACAAGAACAAGATTTATGAGTCTGACCCGTTTGCGAGACTTGACAGAAACGGCGTCGGTCAGCTTGTTAAAATGGCTGTTGACAAGGGACGAAGCACACGCCCTGACTTAAAGTGCGGTATCTGCGGTGAACACGGCGGAGACCCGTCAAGTATCGAGTTCTGTCACAACGCAGGTCTTGACTATGTGAGCTGCTCACCGTTCAGAGTTCCTATTGCAAGATTGGCGGCTGCACAGGCTTCGCTGGCAGAAAAAAAGTAATATCAGTCATTTGAGTACCATAAAATTTTATATTTTAACTTAAGAAAGGGGTAATTTATGCTAAAGGGTAAGGTTGCAGTTGTAACAGGCGGTACAAGGGGTATCGGATATGCCATAGTCAGAAAGTATCTTGAGAACGGGGCAAAGGTGGTGCTCTTCGGATCAAGAGAGGAGACTGTCAATAAGGCGCTCTCATCACTCAGAGAGGAAAATTCTTCATGGGAGGTTTCGGGATACTATCCTAATCTCTCTGATGCTTCCGAGGTGAAAGAGGTTATAGAGAAAATAAAAGCTCAGTACGGAAGAATAGATATTCTTGTAAATAATGCGGGAATTTCGGACAGCACACCGATAGATAATTATACAGAGGAGCAGTTTACAAAGGTTATGCAGCTCAATGTCAACGCTATTTTTAACGCTATAATGCCTGCCGTGAAGATTATGAAGGAGCAGGGAGGCGGCTGTATTATCAACACAAGCTCAATGGTAAGCCTGTGCGGTCAGCCGGGCGGTGTGGCATATCCTACAAGTAAATCCGCCGTAAACGGTCTTACATGGTCTCTGGCGAGAGAATTAGGTCCAAGCAATATCCGTGTAAACGCTGTTGCGCCGGGAATTACAAATACTGATATGGTGGCTGCGCTTCCGGAGCAGATGATACAGCCTCTTATCAACGCTATCCCGTTAAGAAGAGTCGGAGAGCCGGAGGATGTGGCTAATGCGTTTTTATTCCTTGCAAGCGACATGGCAAGCTATGTCACAGGAGAAATACTTT
>CASFUI010000343.1 GCA_949297565.1 uncultured Eubacteriales bacterium | reverse complement strand
TATATTATTTCTTGCGTTTAGGGCTTGTAATTATAATAAATTTCTTACGGCTGTTAAAACACCCTTTCTCAATTCCGGTTTTATTTCTCCCGAATATGGAAAAAACATATAACCCTCTGTAAAAGAAGTCTTAAATTTATTATTCTTGAAATAATCCGAAATATCCTGTGCGTCCTCTGACCTGTGATATGTACACACAATACATGTCAAATTCATGTTACGGTCCAGCAATTTATCTATGCCTTTTATAACATCCGATTCCTTCCCCTCGATGTCGAGTTTAATAAGCAAAGTTTTCAGCTCCTCTTCCTGTAATGCAAGAGTATCCAGCGTTATACAGTTTTCATCATCTGAACTGTCCAGCCATTTGGGAATTATTGCGACCTTATCCTTATACGGCTCAAAAGTATATTTAAGTGCCTCAAGCCAGCTTTCATCTCCCTCAACCAGATATACTTTTTTTACGTTATCGATTACCTGCAATGCAAAGAAACCCTCCGCAGCTCCGCCGTCAATAACCAAATCCACGCTTTCCAAATCCAATTTATCTATATTATAACAATGAGGAGACTCATTATCCTGCTCTCTGCACAGTCCGCACAAATAACTTTTTGCCTTTTTAGCATCTTTGAATTTGGAGCTTAAATATATTTTTTTCCCTTTCCAATAAGAATACAACAATCCGGCATCATCATCCTTATATATCTCAAATAATTCCTCAGGATATATATTTTCTATTTGACCGCAAAATACATCCAGCTCATTATATTTTAGGAATTCGCATATCTTATTTATTCTGCCATCCTTTGAGTCTTTATATTTTTCTATTATATCTGATTTAAAATTCTTATATATGTAATTATATTCTTTTATTTTTTCACGCGGTATTGAAAATTCCATCTCTAACTGCCGCCTTATCTCCTCATGATATATATTTGTTGTAATCAAAATATTATATTTATCCTGATAATAAGGCTTTTTTATTGATATATTCCTTCCCTGAAATTCACAGAATGTTCCCTGGAGTTGTGAGTTGTTATCCCATATTTCAACCACCTCAAATCCTCCATATTCGAGAATAATATTAAATACTTTATTCTTATTAGCGCCTGCGCCAAACAATATAATTTTCTCATTCATACGTTTTTCACCTTATTCCAATAATCTGAAATACACTTATTCCCACAAATCAAATACATTTCTGAAACCACTCAGCCTGCCTTTAACAGCATCTGTGTTAGGTTTACTCATGGCTACTAATATATCAATATGATTTTTATTTTTTAACTCACCGAGCGTATATACACGTTTATCTTCAAACGTTTCACTGCGTTTATTAATACTGTCCGTGACAACAAACCCTTTTACTTCTGATTGATTTTTTATTCTGTTATATACGGTATTCGCATAATAACCTGTTCCATAAAAATAAAGATTATCGCTTTTACTGCAAAAGGCTTCAATCTGTTCCCAGTTTTTTACAGACACCGGATACTCAACAGGACAATCCTCCTCAGATATTTTACAGCTCTCAACTTCCTCTTCCGTCATATGTAAACCATACTCATTTTCAATTTCTGACAAAATACCGTCAATTGGATAGTCATATTTATATTTTATGTATTTTAAAGCAGCTGCGGCATTTTGTTTTTTATAATCAATTCCAAATATTTTCTTTTTTAAAATAGGCAACCCCTTTTCCATACATTTTACGGGATATTTATATATATTGTATTTTATATCATTAACATAGCCGCCATACGAATATCCCTTTGAAATAAGAAATTCAAAAAACTCATTTTCAAACCAATAGCATACTTTATCATGATCAGTTGTATTTTCATCTATTTTTTCTTTAAAAAAAGAATAGAATTCTTTGTCATTTAAAATTTTTTTATTGTATACCAGAAAATATGACTGAATATGTCTTATAATCCCATGATATGCAAAATTCATACCCCAAATATCTGTCTTCCTTTTTTCCATTTCATCAAATATTTTTTCAAAACCACCAAATGGTCCAAAAAATGTATTATTGCACAGCACAAGTTCATCACTTTTTTCTATAACTTTTCTAAATTCCGAGTCTAAGATTATCTGTCTGTATGCACCTGCATCAAGCCCTCTGTTAGGTCTTCTGACAACCTTATCAGCTATATTAAAACATTCTGCGGTTTCAGCATCACCGTTGATTACTATTATTAAATAATCTGTATTTTTTCTTAAATCATAAATCTGTCTGCATGTTTCACTATATACCTTTCCGGTTTTAGAATAAAAACAATAAATCGCAGTCCTTTTTAACATAAATTTTCCTCATACAGCTTAGCCTTACTATCTTCCTATTAACCTGCTCTTAGGCATGGCATACAAAACTGTCTCTGACTGACCATACCTGTACTGTCTTATGTAGAATTCATATTCATTCTCCACAATGCTCTGTATCAGCAGCGGTATATCAAAAAAGTCCTCTGGCTTATGATAAACACAGACAGTCAAAATCGGTCTGTGCTTATTTATTATCTTCTCTGCGCCCAATAAAGCCTCTCTCTCTGCTCCCTCAATATCCATTTTTATAAAATCAACTGTTTCATTCTCAAGCAGTTCGTCCAGCGCTATCCCCCGCACTTCTTCACCGCTGTCACTTACCCTGCTTCCCGCACCGTCTCCGTATGTCGAAGTATCGAAGCATAAATTTTGTTTTGAACTCCACATGGCATATTGATAGACTGTGACATTTTTTATCTGCATCTTTTTTAGTTTTTTCTCTAAATGTTCACATATATCTTTTCCCGCTTCAATACAAAAATATTTTCCTTTCCAATTTGGAAAATATGTATAAAAATGTTCAACTGTATCTCCAAGATAAGCTCCACCATCCACAAATCCATCTCTGAAATCATATTTTTTTAAAATATCTTTATCAAAATACTGCCCGTCCTCATTATCAATATCGCTTTTCATTTCCTCAAGCCAAGCTATATTTTTGGAAATTCTATAATTCAAAAGACACTTGAATATTTTCTTTGATTTTTCATCAGCCAGAATTTCATACACTTTTTCAAATTCATCTATATGCTGCTTTATAAAAGCTTTGTCTTCCTGACTGTTTAATGATATTCCGGCTGGCTGAAAATAATAAATATCATGTTTATCAACGCCTAATTCCGTCAACTGTTTAACAATAATATCATACGCTGTACTAGAGACCAAAATCAGCGTCTTTTCCCCCTGTTTTCTTAAATCATTCGGGCTAATTACCGGAACAGACATATAAAGCGTTCCTATTTTTCTTTCATTATTGTCGCTGAAAGCGGCAACTATGTTTTCAAATCCGTATTTTTTCAGCAGCTCTAAGGTTTTATGTCCCCCAATTCCGGCTCCGAAAATTACAATGCGCTCATACTGACTGACTTTTTCTATTAAATTTTTTTCATATAAACCGTCTTCTTCATTCCATTCTATAATATCTCTTAACTTTTCCATAAATTCCCCTTAATTTTTACTATTCGGCACGGCATATAACACAGTCTCACCTGATGAAAACATATAGTGTCTAAGATAGAGTCTGTAACCGCACTTAAAAGATTTAACAACAGTAGGCAACACAAGCAAATCATCCTGTAAATGATACGCGCTGATTGCCAGAAGAGGACGGTATTTTTTTATTAATTCGGCAGCGCCCAATAACGCTTCTCGCTCCCCCCCTTCTATATCAAGCTTAATAAAGCTTATTTTCTCTTTTAAATCGTCGATGCACTCAGTTGTTATTTTGTTCTGACAGTCAGCCTTCATCTCCTCCGCCAAAACCTGACAAGACAATCCGTTTTTGCCAAGAGCCATTACTTTACCCGACGAACTCCACAAAGCACTTTTATGAACAACCACCTTATGCGGCTTGAACTCATTAAGCTTTTTCTGTATCTTAATGCAATTTTCCTCTGACGCCTCATATGCATGAATTTTTAAAACATTCTTTTCACCCAATAATCTTATAAAAAGCTTGATTGTATCTCCGTCAAACGCACCTCCGTCAATTATACAAGCCTGTGCCGCAGCTCTCATCTGCGCCTCACTCAATATATCTCTGTCTAAATAAGTATCACTATTACTTTTTATTTCTTTTAAATAATCCATACTTCTGGTCAGCCTGAAATTCAGAATGCCTTCGAGTACCTTTTTTGATGTATCGTCCTCCAACTCAGTTTCCAGTTTTTCAAATTCATCCAGATTTTTTTCTATATATTCTTTTTCTGTAGAAGCCACTGCTTTATCCATCGTTTCCCAATTCATAGTTGTCAGCAGATTATAAACTCTTTTCTCCAGATCTTCATCATACTTTAGTATCTGCTTAATAATCTCCTCAAACCACATAGATGCCACACATATTGCCGCATTCGGATATCTTTTTATGGCATCATAAAAAGACATAACCGGATATCCATTTTTTAAGGTACCCCATTTTCCCTCATAGTTATCACAGAAGCAGCATGGAGTAATCTTATAATCTCCCAACAAATTCAGCACCCAGCTTCCGCTTTCACCGGCACCAAAAATAATTATATCCTGAAATTGCGAAATGTCTTTTATTGTATCTATATCAACTAAATCATTCGTTGCTTTATCAAATGCAAGCCTCATTATCTCCTCCTACACATGCAATACCTGCTCGGCTATAATCTGTGCAAATTTCAAGTCATCCATTGTGTCAATATCTATTCCCTCTATTTCATCAACCTCCTGAATATAAGGATTAAAACCTATTCGCCTTCCATGCTCTGTCCAAAGCTCCTTCTTAAAAATAAAGAAAGCACTTGTTTCAATGTACACCGGCTCCATATCCTGAGTTCTCGGAACATCACAGGGATCATAGTTAATCGGCTCTCCTTTATACCACGCAAATGTCTGCATTCTCTTTGCTGTAAATGCCGAGTCATATCCCTCATACAGCACTTTATTTAATGCGTTTTCTAAGGTCTCCTTTTTTGTAAACGGAGAGGTTGTACACATAGCTATATAAACATCCGCATCTACGTCATTAATGAAAGCAGTATATGTATCCTTTGCTCTTATCTGGGCTCCGTCCAACCATGCTTCACGTTTTATAAATTTAGCTCCAGCCGGCATATAATCCGTAACCTTATCATCGCTGCAGTACACATACACGTCGTCAATTTCTTTTACCTTCAGTGCAGTGTTCAATATATGATAACATAACGGTTTACTCCCTATCGGCTGTATATTTTTATGCGGAACTCTCTCACTGTTGAGCTTTATTGTGGCATATGCAGCAACTTTCATTTTAATCCTCCCCTAACGCACTATATATCATGTTGAAATGTTCTTTATAATTCATATCACCATAAAAAAGAGCAGCCGTTCCCAGCACGAAATTTTGAACTCCTTTTTTGCTTAATCTTTTTATTCTCTCTATATTACAAGCTCCGTCCATACCAATAGAAAAACCATATTCTTCCTTCAGTTTAAGCAGCTTATCTATCTTTTTCTCAGCATACGGAAGATACATCTGACCTGCCTGTCCCGGATTGACTCCCATAACAAGCACCCTTTTTACAACATTCAGCAATTCCAAAATACTCTCTATAGACGTTCCCGGATTTATTACAATCCCCGCCTCCAACCCCAGCTCTGAGATTTTCTGCAATGTAGTGATTGGATGATATTCCGACTCCGGATGAATATACAGAATATCAACTCCGCATTCCGCAAACAGTGAAATATATCTTTGAGGATTCTCAATCATCAGATGCGCTTCTGTTTTTATATTAGTTTGAGAGCATATACATTTTATATCCTGTAATCCCATACCAAAGTTTGGTACATACTTTCCGTCCATAATGTCCAAATGAAAAATATCAGCTCCCGCATTTTCAAGTCTCTTTATCTCTTCTTCAAGGTTTCTATAATCAGCGCACATCATTGACGGACATAAATTTATTTTCATAGCCTATTCTCCCACCATAAAATCTCTTTCCTTTAGCCAGTCAATTACCTCCCTAACAGCGCCATGTCCGCCGTTATTTCTGCAAATATACCGACATATTTCTTTAACCTCTTTAACCGCATCATTAGGGCATGCCAAAAATCCGCATTCATTCATTGCCGAGATATCTATAATGTCATCTCCTATATATGCTATTTCTTCTCTCTTCCAATTCATCCTCTGTTTCAGTTCTCTGATAGCCTTCTCTTTGTCCTTAATATTCTGCAATACAATATCTATCTCCAATTCTCCTGCTCTATTGAGAACTATTTCCGAACTTCTGCCTGTCATAATAACCGTCTTGATGCCGTTTTCAGGTAATATCTCATGTACTCCATATCCGTCTTTTATATCAAACGCCTTAAACATCTCTCCTTGGGCCCCCATATATATCTTGCCGTCGGTAAGTGTTCCGTCAACATCCATAACGAACGCTTTTAATTTAGTCATCACATATCTCCCTCGTTATCACACAATCTCGCCACAATGAACTCATCTAAAGCAGATGCATCTATTTCCTCTCCCGGAAGTAAGAGCAGTCCCATTCCGCCTTTAATATCTACTCCGTCTTCTCTCGCAAGTCCACTTAAAACCGAAATGCATTCAATACCACCGCTTGTATTTACATATCTGTGTCCCCCCGTAAGCATACATATCTCATATACATCTTCCGAAATCCACTCTGACGGACAGCAATGTTTGACAAACGGTCTCTTACCTGTTTTTATAGAACACAATGCCTTATCAATATGTAATTCTCTTCTATTGCCGCATGAGTCAACTCTTTCATAATCATAAAAACGATATGTAAAATCACTTCCGTATTCTATTTCATAAACCAAACTGCCTTTTGTCATAGCATGCAGTGTACCTGCCTCAACACATGCGTAATCAGACTTTTTTATGTTTACTTTTGCTGTCACATTCTGGATATTATTATGTTCTATCGATTCTTTAATATCCTCCGTGGATTGGCATTTACATCCTCCATATATCCAACCGCTGTCAGGAGCATCCAAAAACAGCCACGATTCTTTCTTTCCGATTTTTTTATGTTCTAATTTTTCTGCGGTAATATCGTCCGGATGAACTTGAATGCTCAAATCATCTTTAGCGTCAACTAACGCTATGGTTAAAGGAAATTCTTCATATTTTCCCATATTCCATTTATTCTTATATATATTAAATACCTCTGACAGCTTTTTCCCCTGCATATCTCCGTTTAATATATAATTTGACATATCTCTATGTCCGTTTATTAAATATAAATGTCCTATATTTCCTCTGTGATTATCCGCATATTTTTTTAATTTATTTCCGCCCCAGATAGTCTCATGAATAATCGGTTGTAAAATATACATTTTGTTATCCTGCCAATCCTTTGTTATCAATATTTGTATTTATTTTGAATTTCGCGAATTTCTATCAACTCAGACAACAGCTCTTCTAATCTATCCAATTTAAGCATACAGCTGCCGTCACATTTTGCATTATCTGGATTATCATGCACCTCCATAAACAATCCGTCAACAGCACCTGTTGCCATTGCCGCTCTTGCCAGATAAGGGACATATTCTCTTTTGCCGCTGTTTCCGAAGTCCGCGCCCCCTCCGGATATCTGAACACTATGCGTTGCGTCAAAAACAACTGGATAACCGTGTTTTTTCATTCTCACAAAACTGGTCATATCAACTACCAGATTATTATAGCCAAAACTTGCGCCGCGTTCACACAACATTAAATTTGTATTGCCATAATATTCAAATTTTTTTACGACTCGTCCCATTTCCTCAGGACTTAAGAACTGTGCTTTTTTAATATTAATAATCTTTCCGGTTTCTGCTGCCGCTTTAATCAAATCAGTCTGCCTGCACAGAAATGCCGGGATTTGAATAATATCAGCAACCTCTGACACAGGCTTTGCCTGCCACGGCTCATGAATATCAGTTGTTATTTTTACGCCTACCTCTCTCTTTACCTTTTTTAAAATTTCCATTCCTCTTTCCAAACCCAGTCCACGGTAGTTCTCAACTGCTGTGCGGTTAGCTTTATCCCATGAAACTTTGAATGAATAATTTATATGTAACCTTTCAGTTATTTTTTTTATTTCACTTGAAAGGTACATCACATTCTCTTCTGACTCTAACGCACATGGTCCTGCTATCAAAAAAAATCGGTTTTTATCTAACAAATCATTCATTTTTTCTTTCTCCTTTTTTAAAATAAACTATCAAAATCAACTCTTTCAAACACTTCCAATTCCCCTCCACGTGTAGCATTCCGCAACTTGACGCCCCTTTCCTCAAGTACGTTTTTGGCGTGTTCCAATGCGTTAAGTGCTTCGTTAAAATTTCCTTTTAATAATTTTTCATTTACATCAGGCGATTTATAAAAGTGTACGCCTTCATCTTCAGGTCTTGCATTAGATGTCATGTCAACCCCCAAAAAATATATTTCCTTAAATCCCATGTACACCGCAATTTGAAGCGCGTCATATATAACAGTGTTTCCCGTATAAATACCTTTTTCTATATCAAAAGAAAACTTTGGATTAAGTTTACTTTGCAGAAGCCCCTGAAACTCATAAATATTTTTGTTTAAATTCTGATATTTATTTTTATAAAAATGACGCAAAAATTTAGTTTCCGGCATCTGTTCAATAATCTCTCTCTCCTTGTTTATGACTATATAATCAACCGAAACATAATAATCCGGTCTCCACGATGTATGCTCATATGCATAAAATACTCTGTTCGCAGCAAAACATATTTCATGATTGTCCCTCAAAGTCTCTAAATCATCATATGTTAGGCTCGGGCCGTTACCAATTATAAAACATCTCTTTCCACAGTGAATATTTCTAAACTTTTTTAATTCACCGTTATTTACCGAATAATGTTTATAATATTCCTTGCACAAATTAATTATTTTTTCACTTTTAAATAAACCAGTGACAGCTTCTGCTTCTTCATAACTTAAATCACCTGTAATTATCAAAACTCCGTCATAATTTTTATTCAAATGTTTTTTATCCACATACTCAACTGTAATATCAGGATTTAATTTATTTATACATTCGCATAACAAATTTGATATAGGGTCGCTTTCCCATAAATAAATTATATTTTCCTGTAACAAATTAAATTTTTCTATTATATCATTGCAGTCCTCATAAAACCCCATTTGTATATAAGGACTTTTATAATAAGGAACTTTTAATTCTTTTTCTATATATTTGCCGATAGCTTCTGAATGAAAATAGCTTGTAATAAATATACTTCTTCCGTTTCCTGTTTTGAGATATTCCTGAGGTGATATAATTTTTATTCCCTCTATCTCATCTCCGTTCATTTTTTCGTCGCTGTCTATAACAGCAGCTATATTTTGCTTGCCTAAAAATTTAATAACTCCCACACAATTAATTCCAGCCCCATACAAAAAAACTTTTTCCATTCTTCTGTCATATACTCCTAATTAAAAATACTGCTCATAAAAAAAATTTCAGCTAAAGCTTTAACTAAACCTTTATTGCGCTCACCGGGTGTACCTTTCTCTTCTCAACAGGCGGCAGCGTCATATAATCGCCGAACTTAAAGCTGAGATAACTGTCATAGTCCCTGATCCCCTGAAAACATCTGCCCTCAAACATCGTATCCTGACTGTTCTCATACCAGCTTCTCAGATACCCGTATTCACTGTTCGGAGCAGGAAAAGTAAGAATTCTTACCATTCTTGTTTTCTTTCCGTAAGCCCTTCGTATCATTCCGTGATAATATCTCAGTACCTTTTTTTCCGGTATTCTGTCAAGCAGCGAAAACCACAGCCTCATATATATTTTTTTGTCTGCCGTCTTTCCTACTCTCGACCACAGAAGTTTTCTTACGCAAAAGCACTCAAAATTCTTAAGACTTCTCAAAATATAATTGTCAGGCACTGAATCGAGCGGAAATATATCAATAAATATCCCCTGAAAGTACGGCATATGCTCCTGGTGTTCCCTCAAAAACAATGTGTTCTTTCTTCTCAGCTTTCCGTATCCCCACCTGTAGCCTTTGGTACGCCTGTCGTCCTGAAATTCAAATCTTGAAGTGTCAAGCTCAGTCCTGCACGCCTTCCTGAACTTTTCATACTCCTCTCTCAGCATTGCCACATCGGCATCATCATCCCACGGAATATATCCTCCGTGTCTGACTGCGCCCAAAAGAGTCCCTGCTATTATGTTATAGTGTATACCGCACTTTTTACAAATTCTGTCGACTTCCTCAAGCATTTCTACCTGTATCATCTGAATTTTCCTAAGTGTTGCCCCGTCAATTTCTATCATATCAATCTCCGTACCGTATCTTCAAAAACCTCTCAAGCCTCTATACCGATTTCTCTTCCGCCGATAAAATCATTGTCGAAATAAAATCCCTCTAGTATTTCTTTTGAAATATCAGCCATTCCGTTTAAAATATTATAAAACAGCTTTTCTTCTATCATATTATTTATCTTCATTATAGCATTTCTGTCAAACAGTGACACATAATCTGCGAGGTATCTAAGAACGCCTTCATTCACCTTTTCTTTTATCTGGAAATTCTTCTGGCTTTTCTTATCAGGCTCACACACCATGTTCATATTTTCATCTATATATCGTATCATTCCATATGGAGCCGTCAAAAACGTCTCCACATACATATTTTTCTTTTTGATAAGGCTTCTCTCGGCAGCAGGGTCATCATCCTGCTGAAAACAGCCCTTCATTGATATTTCATTTATGAAGACATTATTTTGAGATAAACATGCGTAAACGCAGTACCCCTCCATCTTTCTTTTTAAAAGCTTCTGAAGATAAAACTGATTTGTGCCGTAATATCCTAAATCAACCGTTCCAAAGGTGCGCTCCCTGTCAAACAGGCCGTGTTTTTCAAGATATTTTATATAATTACGTTTTTCGAGTGATATTTCTTTTTCAATATCCTGCCTGTATGGCTCTATCCATTCCATAAGTCTGTCCGCGTCGCCGACAGCATTAACCTGCTTGTCGTTATATCTTTCACTTTTATCCGTAACATTTATATTAAACCGCGACAGCATATAATCACGGAATGTCCCCACATACGGAAAAGCAACTATCCTTCTGAAATCCTCCTCATCTTCAGCTGAGGCAAGATATATCAGTCTCCTGGAAATCGGAAGATATTCTGTCCTCTGGGAATTAACGTCTCCCAGTAACTTCATCATCTCCCTGTAATCATTTTCAAGAAAATATCCATCTCTTGCAAAAAACAGCAGTGTGTCAATACTGTCCTTATGAGAATTACAATATAACCATATAAGAAACTTTGTTATCATCGGACCATATACGCTGTAACCGTATACTTCACTGTCCGTAAACACAAGCTTTCCTTTTGATTTGCACAGAGCATAAGGATTGTTAAATACCTCCGACACAAACAGCCCTGCACATACGCTGTCCTCCGCCGTTATTATATCCGAAGCAAGCTCGCGGACTGACGAATTAAGCAGCATGTCCCTCCCGCTCATTACATAAACTGTTTCTATTCCGAAATATGTCGGATTTTTCACATCACCTTTTACATTGTCTCCGATGTGGATGCATTTTCTGCCCTTTATCACCGAGTCGGCAAACATCTTCCACATTGAGCCGGTAATTTTATCCCTCTTTCTCTCACAGGAAACCCAAATATTATCCGGCTGTATTCCTTTAATTCCGCATCTATTAAGAAGCTCTTCCAAATCCTTTCTGCAGTAATACATATCGCTTACAATATATGTATCCTTTCCCAACGCTAGCGAATAATTAAAAAGCTCTACTATTTTTCTGCGCGGCACACAAAGTTTAGTGTCGATATATTTTTCAAGCTCAATGAGCTTTTTTGTCATTTCCTCCGTAAGCTGTAATTCCTGCCTGATTTTTAGATATATTTCCTCCAGCGAGGCAAAGGCGTCACATTTTGCCGAAATCTGTCTCCTAACATCAGCAATCCCCTTTATATTAAGCTCTTCCTCTGCTTTTTTACCTAACAGCCCGAACACATCTTCAGGCGCAAAAACCCTGCGCATAATCAGTGTATCAAACAAATCAAACGATACTATATCAGAATTTTCAACACGCTTTTTTAAATCCTCATAGCTGCTT
>CASFUI010000342.1 GCA_949297565.1 uncultured Eubacteriales bacterium | reverse complement strand
TTCCAAGTCTGCCCAGCAGCTCAAGAAGATGATTTTGTGCGTCGTTGAGGCTTGAGGTTATGCGCAGAGCCCTCTGCCTCTCATCTTTCATCTCAAGATACAGCTCATATTTGCGCCCCAGCTCATATGAGCTTTTAATTTTGTATTTGTCATACACATAAGACAGCACATTTGCCGCATTGACATATTTTATCTTAATCTTATTTAACACAGCTGTTGTCTTGTTAAGCTTGACCTCCGTTGCCGCCGCCCTGCGCTGAGTATTTTTAAGCAGCGCAAATATCCCCAGAGCCATAACAGCCCCCAGAAATGTAACTATAAAAAACAAAAATATATTTTCCTCATCGTCAAGCGCAACCATCGCAATTGTAAATATTGAATACACAAGCACCAGACAAATAAGCACAAGCATTGATGCCTTTCTTATATTGCGAAGCTTTTTTCTCAGCCCCTTCACTTCCATGCGCAGTCCCATGCGCTCCCCCTCAAGCATGGACAGGTCTCTCTTGACAGTCTCATAGTATGTCTCCTGCTGCTGTATAAATTTAAAATCGCCGATAATCTCCTCCTCATACATTTCCATTCTGTTATATGCATTATTGGAGAGCTTGCTCTCAGAATTTTTTAAAATTCTTCTGTCTACCGCAAGATTGTCAACTGACTCAGCCGTCTCCGAAATTTCCTGTTTCAGGTTATCCGGAGCAGATTCAAAAAGTTCAATATCAGAAAACCTCTCGGTCACAATACTGTACTCTTCCATGGCATTTTCCGCATGGCGTCCGGCATCTTCCATAATCTCGCACTGCCCTCTGATATAATCTCTCAGATCCTCTCTGCCAAACGCCCCTATATGCACCTTTTGAGGTCTGTCTGCTGCCGCGTCAACCGACTTTTCTTTATTTTCGTAAAGCTCTTTTTCTTCCTCTTCATACTCTTCATAGGACTCGTCAACATATCCGCCGAAAAACAGCTTTTCCATTGAATCCAGTAATTTCATATAATTCTCCATTCCGAAGCGATTTATCGCGAAAGTCACTATGCTTTATATCTTATATACTGCTGCTTCCACTCGTCAAGAATATCCGACACAGCACGGTAATAACCGTCTATATCTCCTTCATCCTTTATTTTTTCAATATCCTGTATTTTTCTGTATCCGTCACTGTAACGGGCATTATCCATCAGCGTCTCTATCTCACGCTTGAGCACATACTCCTCCTCATCGGCGTCATCAAGCTCGATAATCTGGGAGCCTGCCGCAAGCCTCGACGCTGCCATAAAACATTTTTTTGACTCCTCATGCTGCCCTATTTTATAGGCCTTGTCAAAATATGAGGCAGCCTGTGTGTAAAGAAACATTCTTGCATGAGCCACTCCCATATTGTGATACACCTGCGCATAAAACAGTCCTGAAAGCGATGTGTCCGGCTTTCCTTCAATTATTGCCGAATAATTTCTGATTGCACTGTAATAGCGCTTATTTTCAAGAAAAGCGTCAGCTCTGACCTTTAACCTCTCGTAAACATTCTGTGTTCCGAGCATTTCTAAAACGTCCTGAAGCTTTTCTATCTCTTCAATAGTATAGTAATCCACATAT
>CASFUI010000341.1 GCA_949297565.1 uncultured Eubacteriales bacterium | reverse complement strand
TGCTGAGTGTGCTTGTAAACACAGGTATTCTGTACATTCTTGTAATTATATTGTCATTGTGCTTCGGAGATAAGGAAAATACTCTTAATGCGGAAATATGCAGTCGTTTTTTCAAAACAGACAGATGTGCGCTGAACTGTGAGGATACCGCGCTTGTCATTGCAGTGTTTTTGCTTATCCCATTGATGTCCTCACTGGCGGTTGCTCAGATACAGATAGTGGTGTCTCTGTGTCTGGGCAGTATGCCCGGATATATCGCGGCTATAATTATTTATGTATTATCTGTTTTTGAGGTTAATCCGGTATTTATCGCTAACGGCTGTATGGTACAGAGAAGCATATATTTTATGGAGGGCGGTATAGCCCCGTGGTCATCGGTATTGGCTGCTGCCGCAGTGATATTTGGAGCGCTCATATTACAGATAAGGCTTATATCAGTAAAAGACTGGATTTAAAATTTAATAAAGCTAAGGCAACGCCGGCACGCAGTTTATGCTGTGCCGGCGTTTTTTGCGCGATATGCCCAAGCGGCTGCCGTGCCTGCATGAGCGGACATTTGCCGGGCAGCGGACAGTGAGCAGCTGTGCCGCTGCAAAAAATTAAAAAAAACAGTTGACAATTCGATATGGTTGGAATATATTAATCATAACAACTGTACTAATTCATATAGTACAGTTGATACGCAAAAACATTGCAATGAAAATTTTTGCCTGCGAATATTAGTGGGCAGCTTGTTGGAAAGGATTGGTTGATATGTTCGTTATAGACGTCATGTCGCGAGTGCCGGTATATGAACAGATAATCAAACAGGTCGAAGAACAGGTTCTGACAGGGATTTTAAAAGAGGGAGATAAACTTCCGTCTGTCAGAAGTCTTTCGGTAAAACTTTCGATTAACCCCAACACTATTCAGAAGGCGTATACGGAGCTTGACAGGCGGCAGTTGATAATAACTGTGCCGGGGAAGGGCTCGTTTATCTCACAGAAAGCAGTAGAGGTTGTGGGTGCAAGCTCAAGGGAGAAAATTCCGGAGCTTGCAAAGATTATCAGGGATTTGGCGCTTGCCGGTGTTACCAAAGATGAAATTATCAGAAATGTCAACGAAGTATTTGAGGAGATGGAGGGAGAAGAATGATTAACGCAGAGGGAATTTCTAAAACATTTGAAGAATTCACAGCGCTGGATGATGTGACCTGCAATATCAACGACGGCTGTATATACGGAATGGTCGGCTCAAACGGCGCGGGAAAATCTACTTTTTTGAGGGTGCTTTCGGGTATCTACAAGGCGGATAAAGGATATGCGTTTATAGACGGTCTTAATGTATATGAAAATCCAAAGGCAAAGCAGAAAATTGTTTTTGTGGCAGATGAACTTTTCTTTTTGCCGGGCGCTACCATGAATAAAATGGCGAAGCTTTACAGCACGGTTTATGAGCGCTTTGACTGGAAAAGGTTTAAAGAACTGACAAAGGTTTTCGGTCTCAACCCGACTAAGGCAATCACGAACTTTTCAAAGGGCATGAAGAGGCAGGCAGCTATAATTTTAGCACTGTCTTCGCGAACAAAGTATATGTTCTTTGACGAGACCTTCGACGGCCTTGACCCTGTTATGAGAAATCTTGTAAAAAAGCTGATCTGCAATGACGTAGCTGAGATGAACTCAACGGTTATCGTCACCTCGCATTCGCTCAGGGAGCTTGAGGATATATGCGACCATCTTGCGCTGCTCCACAAGGGCGGAATGGTGCTTGACAGTGATGTGCTGGAGCTTAAAACCACGCAGTTTAAAGTTCAGGTGGCATTCAGGGATGAATTTGACGAGAATAAATTTGAGAACTTTAAGATTACACGTTACAGACAGGAGGGCTCTGTCGCAAATATGATTATCAACGGAGACAGAGAAGAGACAGTAGCTGAGTTTAAGAAAATGAATCCGCTTGTGCTGGACGTTCTCCCTCTGACATTGGAGGAAGTGTTCACGTACGAAATGGAAGCACTTGGGTATGAGTTTGAGAGCGCGCTGGAGGTGGAAAAACATGAATAATAAGAGAATTTTTAGCGTTAAATTATTTTGGCAGTCATTTTTGCAGCTCAAGGTTATAGGACTGGTTTCATCGGCAATAATGGTATTCTTTGCTGCGTTTCCTATTATTATGAACGCTATGAGCATTAAAAGTCTTATTGAGAGATCAGGGGAGCAGATGGCGTCAAATTATACGAGTGTTGTCAATCCTGTGGGGCAGGCTGGAATAATTGTACTTACATTTTTGATACTCACTCCGGTGCTTGCGCTGTATGCA
>CASFUI010000340.1 GCA_949297565.1 uncultured Eubacteriales bacterium | reverse complement strand
TATAAATTAGAAACAAAAGACGAAAATTTTTTTTATGAACAACTAATTAAGGATAGTTTTGAAAAATAAGACATACTTACACTTGTATATTTACAATGAATAAATGCATATTGAGAGTGTGATTTTGAAAAAGTAATGTTTTTCTTAGGTCACGGAAAAGATAAACACAGATTTTCAAAGATATAGTCAATGATGAGGAGTCAATATTGTACAGGTATTGTAAATGAATAATTGAAATACCAGGGACGGTGTGTTACAATAACGTCAGCAGTGCCGGCGTATTGCCGAAACAATAATTTTTATTTACGAAAGGCGGATTTAAGCATGAACGACAGATACCAGACACCTCTTGCGGAGAGATATGCCAGCAAGGAGATGCAGTATATTTTTTCACCGGATATGAAGTTCAAGACATGGAGAAAGCTGTGGATTGCGCTTGCGGAGACAGAGAAGGAGCTTGGGCTTGACATAACAGACGAGCAGATAGAAGAGCTCAAGGCTAATAAAGATAATATCAATTATGAGGACGCGAAAAAGCGTGAAAAGGAAGTAAGACACGATGTAATGTCTCATGTGTACGCATATGGTCTTCAGTGCCCTAAGGCTAAGGGGATTATTCATCTGGGAGCGACTTCATGCTATGTAGGAGACAATACGGATATTATTGTAATGACAGAGGCATTGAAGCTTGTCCGCAAAAAGCTGATTAATGTAATCAGCGAGCTTTCAAAATTTGCGGATAAGTATAAGGCTTTATCTACGCTGGCGTTTACTCATTTTCAGCCTGCTCAGCCTACAACTGTGGGAAAGCGTGCGACTCTTTGGCTCAACGAGCTTGTAATGGATTTGGAGGACGTGGATTATGTTCTCTCTACAATGAAGCTTTTGGGCTGTAAGGGAACAACCGGAACACAGGCTTCTTTCCTCGAGCTTTTTAACGGAGACCATGAAAAAATTCGTCAGATAGACGGAAAGATTGCGGCTAAAATGGGCTTTGACGAGTGTGTTCCGGTGTCAGGACAGACATATTCCAGAAAGGTTGACACGAGAGTTCTCAATGTTCTTGCGGGAATAGCAGCGAGCGCTCACAAGTTCTCAAATGACATTCGTCTTTTGCAGCACTTAAAGGAGGTTGAGGAGCCGTTTGAGAAATCACAGATTGGCTCATCAGCTATGGCATACAAGCGCAATCCTATGAGAAGCGAGAGAATGGCTTCACTTGCCGATTTCGTTATAGCGGACGCGTTAAACCCTGCTATTGTATCATCTACACAGTGGTTTGAGAGAACGCTTGACGATTCTGCAAATAAGAGAATGTCTATTCCTGAGGGCTTCCTTGCGGTAGACGGTATTCTTGACCTGTACTTAAATGTAGTTGACGGTCTTGTAGTATACGAGAAAGTTATTAACAGAAGACTTATGTCAGAGCTTCCGTTTATGGCGACAGAAAATATTATGATGGACGCCGTAAAAGCAGGCGGCGACAGGCAGGAGCTTCACGAGCGCATACGTGAGCTTTCAATGGAGGCAGGAAAGAGAGTTAAGCAGGAGGGACTTGACAATAATCTGTTAGAGCTTATTGCGGCAGACCCTATGTTTAATGTTACGCTTGAAGAGCTTCAGGCTAAGCTTGAGCCTTCAAAGTACGTCGGACGTTCAAAGGAGCAGGTTGAGGAGTATCTTTCTGAGGTTATTGCTCCGATACTTTCTGCAAATGCTTCAGAGCTTGGAATGACGGCTGAAATTAATGTTTAATATTGTGCAATCAGCGGGCTGATATATAAAAAGCGCTGCCGGCAGATTAGCCGTACCTTATAAAGTTTCAGATAGAAATCTGACAATAAGGTGGCTGAAAAATCTGAGCGGCAGCGCTTTAAATATAATTCGAGTGAATTATGGGATAAATTACATAAACTTGCTGTGTGAAAACACAAAAAAGTGAGGGATATATAAAAATGAAAAAACTGTATTTAATCGGAGGCTCAATGGGCGTCGGCAAAACAACGGTGTGCCAGCATCTCAAAAAAGAGCTGAATAACAGTGTGTTTCTTGATGGAGACTGGTGCTGGGATGCCAGCCCTTTTCAGGTTACAGACGAGACAAAAAGGATGGTGCTGGATAATATCTGTTGTCTGCTTAATAATTTCATACACTGTTCGGCTTATGAGAATATCATATTTTGCTGGGTGATGCACGAGCAGGCAATTATTGATGAAATTTTGAGCAAAATAGATACAGAAAAGTGTATTATAAAAATTATTTCTCTTATTGCAGATGAGACAAATTTAAAAAGCAGACTTACGGCTGACATTTTAAAAGGCATACGCACGCCCGATGTAATAGGGAGAAGCATGGCAAGAAACGAGATGTGCAAAAATCTGAATACAGTCAGGATAGATACAAGCGGCAGGACTGTGCGGCAGATTGCGGAGGAAATAAAGTCCCTGTGAACTGTTTCACTGAGTTTTAAGCTCATAAAATATTTTTTCATAATCCTCTTTAAAAATACTGTCTTTGCGGAAAATAAACATAATTTCATGTGTGAGCTTAAAATCTTTTAATTCGATAACCGCAAGTTTACCTTCGACTTCTTCCTGCTTTATTGCAGCGCGGTATAAGAAGGAAATACCTTGTCCGGCTGTCATGACGCGTTTTAATACGTTTATACTGCCTATTTCGTTTAAATTTGAAAAATCAGCTAAAGAGAGCCCGTGGTTTTTTAAATATTGCTCTAAAATTTCTCTTGTTCCTGAACCCGCCTCACGTACAAGCAAAAATTCCGGCAAAAGGCTGTTTACAGGGCAGCCGTGATAGAGTCTTGCCTTTTCGGGAGCAGCGGCAGCCACATATTCTTCTGTGCTGTAGAGAAAATAATCATATTCGATTTTTGGAAAATCTCCCTCTACTACAGCGAAATCTAATTCCCCGGTATCAAGCTTTCTTAGAAGCTCCTTTGTATTTCCCACAAGCATTTGAATATGGCTGTCAGGGTGTGTGGAAATAAATCTGCACAAATTTTCGGCTATCATATATTCGGCTACGGTTAAGGTCGCCCCGAATGAATAGCTCCTTGTGCCGTTTATTGTCTGCTCCATGCGCTGTTTCATATGAAATTCATCATGTTTCATGGTGAGAGCTGAGTTTTTAAGAATTTTACCCGCT
>CASFUI010000339.1 GCA_949297565.1 uncultured Eubacteriales bacterium | reverse complement strand
TTTTTGTAAAATTCATATTTCTGCACACGGCCAGAAAAGTTTCCATTCGAAAGTCCTGCATTTATATCTCCCTTTCTTTTGTAATACAACATATGGTTTATCTGTTAAAT
Source organism: uncultured Eubacteriales bacterium (assembly GCA_949297565.1). Lineage (GTDB taxonomy): Bacteria > Bacillota > Clostridia > Lachnospirales > Lachnospiraceae > Lachnospira. Next base: position 6,916 of record CASFUI010000339.1, on the reverse strand, counting down.
TATAACAAAAATTTATTATTTGATAAAGATAAATAATTTTTAATTATCAAAAAACTGTGGTAATATAACACTGTACAAATTAAATATTCTATTCAAAATGGAGAGAGAAAGGAATAAACAAATGAATTTTTTGGCGAAAAACTGGAAAGGCGCTTTATTATGCCTGATTATTTCAATTCCGTGCTGGTTTTTGGGACAGAGATTTCCTATAATCGGAGGACCGGTGTTCGGTATTTTGGCGGGAATGATTATTACGCTGTTTATCAGAGATAAGTCTCAGTTTAATGACGGAATAACCTTTGTGTCGAAAAAAATTCTTCAGTATGCCGTAATACTGCTTGGTTTTGGACTTAATCTGTCGGTTATTCTTGAGACGGGAAAGCAGTCTCTTCCTATTATCATAGCAACGATTTCTACTTCGCTGCTCATAGCATGGATATTACATAAAGTAATGCGTATACCCGGGAAAATTTCCACTCTGGTAGGAGTTGGCTCGTCAATCTGCGGAGGCTCGGCAATAGCTGCGACAGCGCCGGTTATAGATGCGGATGATGAAGAAGTGGCGCAGTCGATTTCGGTAATTTTCTTTTTTAATATGATTGCGGCGCTTTTGTTTCCAACATTGGGCGCTTTACTTGGATTTTCGACCTCAAGCGGAGAAGCCTTCGGTATTTTTGCCGGAACAGCGGTAAACGATACGTCTTCTGTAACTGCCGCCGCTTCTACATGGGATTCCCTCTATGGTCTGGGAACAGCGACATTGGATAAGGCTGTTACTGTTAAGCTGACGCGTACTCTTGCGATAATTCCGATAACACTGGTTCTGGCATTTGTGCGTACTAAAAACGCAAAAACCGATGGGAAAAAAGTGAATTTCAGAAAGATATTTCCGTTCTTTATTTTATATTTTATACTCGCGTCTGTAATTACTACAATAGCTGTAAATGCGGGGGCATCTGCGGAAATTTTCACGCCGCTGAAGACGCTCAGCAAGTTTTTTATTGTGCTTGCCATGTGTGCTATCGGACTTAACACAAATATCGTGAAGCTTGTCAAGACAGGAGGCAAACCGATTTTAATGGGCTTTTGCTGCTGGGTGGGAATAACAGCGGTAAGTCTTATTATGCAGCATGTGCTCGGAATATGGTAGGAAAATCTTTAGTCGAAAATTATAAATATTTTTAAAATTTATGCTTGACACGGTTATAATCCTATATTATAATAGCAAAGCGAGTTCGCGAGGACAAGCATAAAATATGGGATCTTAGCTCAGCTGGGAGAGCATCTGCCTTACAAGCAGAGGGTCATAGGTTCGAGCCCTATAGGTCCCATAGAATTTAATATCTGGCGAGATAGCTCAGCTGGCTAGAGCACACGGTTCATACCCGTGGTGTCGTGGGTTCAAGTCCCTCTCTCGCTACTGTTTAAAAATGATGCGGTCTGCGCATCATTTTTTTGTTGTAAAATGTACTAAAGTATGGTTTACTTAAAAAGGTATTCAGACTATTGAAGTATATAATATATAGAAAGGAGCGGGCGCATGAGAGTTGGAATGGGTTATGATGTTCATAAACTGGTGGAGGGCAGGAAGCTCATAATCGGAGGTGTTGAAATTCCGTATGAGAAGGGACTTCTTGGTCATTCGGACGCGGACGTGCTGCTCCATGCGATTATGGATGCACTGCTGGGGGCTGCCGCTTTAGGTGACATCGGAAAACATTTTCCTGATACAGATGACAGATACAAGGGAATTTCGAGTGTTGAGCTCTTAAAAGCAGTCGGAAAGCTTCTTGATGAGAACAATTATATAATTGAAAATATAGATGCTACAATTATTGCCCAGAGACCTAAGATGCTTCCGCATATTCCTGAAATGCGCAAGAATATAGCGCGGACTCTGGGAATACAATTAAATCAAATAAACGTGAAAGCTACGACCGAGGAAGGACTTGGCTTTACGGGGAGCGGAGAAGGGATTTCGTCACAGGCAATCTGCGCCCTGTCCTCGGTGTCTAATTATATTTACGGAGAAGCGGATATGAAAAATTGTTGTTCCGGCTGTACAGGATGTGAGAGGGACAATAATATTAAAACATACTGAAATCGGGAGTAAAAATGGAATTTTTTAAATATGTAAAACAGGAAATCGCAGTTATTAAGGACAGGGACCCTGCCATTAAATCGACGATGGAAGTTTTTCTATATCCGAGTTTTAAAGCAATTTTAAAATACAGAAAAGCGCATAGGCTGTTTTTGAAAAAGCATTATTACCGCGCAAGAAGAATATCTCAAAAGACTGCCAGAAAGACGGGGATTGAAATACATCCGGGAGCACAGATAGGCGAGGGACTCTTTATCGACCACGGACACGGCGTTGTTATCGGTGAGACGACTATTATCGGCGACAATGTCACCCTTTATCAGGGCGTGACGCTCGGAGGGACAGGCAAGGAGCACGGAAAGCGCCATCCGACAGTCGGCAGTAATGTAATGATAGGAGCCGGAGCAAAGGTTTTAGGTTCGGTCACAATAGGCAATAACTGTAAGATAGGAGCCGGCTCGGTGGTGCTGGGAGATGTTCCGGACAACGCAACTGTTGTCGGTGTTCCGGGAAGAGTTGTAGTGTTAAATGACGTTCGTGTTACGGACGCAAATGATTTAGACCAGGTTCATCTGCCAGACCCTGTTATGAATGATATAGATGAACTCAAAGCTGAAAATGAGTGCCTGAGAGGCAGAGTAAAGCAGCTTGAGGAAAAGCTTGCAGAGTGCAGAAAGAATAACGGTAAAGGCAATAAACCGTGCGTGGACGAAAGTAATGAGCCGCAGTGAAATGGAGGGAAACATGAAGATTTATAATACATTGACTAAGAAAAAAGAAGAGTTTGAGCCGCTTGAGAAAAATAAGGTGAAAATGTATGTGTGCGGACCGACTGTCTATAATCTTATTCATATAGGAAACGCAAGACCTATGATTTGCTTTGATACGGCCAGAAGATACCTCGAGTACAAGGGCTATGAAGTAAATTACGTCTCTAATTTTACGGATGTTGATGACAAAATTATAAAAAAAGCTATTGAGGAGGGCGTGTCAGCAGAAGAAATTTCGACACGTTATATAGCTGAGTGCAAAAAGGATATGGAGGGCATGAATATCAAGCCGGCAACCACGCATCCTCTTGCTACACAGGAAATTGACGGCATGATAGATATGATAAAGAAGCTCATAGAAAAGGGTTATGCCTATGATGTCAACGGAACTGTGTATTACAGAACAAGAAAATTTTCGGGTTACGGAAAGCTTTCCAAGAAAAATATCGACGATTTGGAGGCGGGACACCGCGATATAAAGGTCGCAGGTGAGGACGAGAAGGAAGACCCGCTTGATTTTGTACTGTGGAAGCCGAAAAAGGAGGGCGAGCCTTCATGGCAGTCTCCGTGGAGTGACGGAAGACCGGGCTGGCATATAGAGTGTTCGGTTATGGCAAAAAAATATCTCGCGGATGAAATTGACATTCACGCGGGCGGGGAGGACTTGATTTTCCCTCATCATGAAAATGAGATAGCTCAGTCAGAGGCGGCAAACGGCGTTCCTTTTGCAAAATACTGGATGCATAATGCATTCCTTAATATAGATAATAAAAAGATGTCAAAATCGCTTGGTAATTTCTTTACTGTGCGTGACATAAGCAAGGAATATGACCTGCAGGTGTTAAGATTTTTTATGCTTTCAGCACATTACCGCAATCCGATTAATTTCAGCCATGAGTTGATGGAGTCAGCCAAAAACGGTCTGGACAGAATTGTAACGGCGGTTTCTAATTTAAAGCACCTTTCAGAGAATGCAAAACCGGGCAAAATGACGGCAGAAGAGGCTGAAAAGCTCGCTGCCACAAAGCAGATGTATGATAAATTCGAGCAGTCAATGGATGATGACTTCAATACGGCAGACGCAATCGCTGCGGTATTTGAGCTTGTAAAATTCGCCAACTCAAACAGCAGCGCGGACAATACGAAGGAATACATTGACGCGCTTACCGGAAAGATTACAACTCTCACAGATGTACTTGGACTTGTGGTTGAAAAGAAAGATGAGATTCTGGATGCTGATATTGAGGCTCTGATAGAGCAGCGCCAGCAGGCAAGGAAGGAAAAAAATTTCGCGCGCGCTGATGAAATAAGAGATGAGCTGCTTGCAAAGGGTATTGTTCTTGAAGACACAAGAGAGGGCGTAAGATGGAAAAGAGCCTGACACAGTGTATGCAGGAGGTGCTTGAACTTAAGCCGGCAAATCCATCGCAGCTCTCGCCGCTGGTGCTTGCGTATATAGGAGACAGCATTTTTGATTTGGTAATAAAGACATATCTTATCGACACAAAGGGAAATATGCAGGTGAATAAACTCAACAGATTTGCGAGCGGTCTGGTCAAAGCGGAGACTCAGTCAAAGCTTATAGGTTTTATCGAGCCGCAGCTTACACAGGAAGAGGAGGCGGTGTATAAAAGAGGGCGCAACGCCAAGTCATATACCTCCGCCAAAAATGCGTCCATAAGCGATTACAGGCGCGCCACAGGCTTTGAGGCTCTAATGGGGTATCTGTATCTGAACGGAGAGTTCGAGAGAATGCTGGTGCTGATAAAGGCTGCGCTGGATAACTGGTCAGTGGAGGGGATAGTATAAAAAATCACGCTGAAGCGCTGATTTTTTATACGGCTATTTGTTTCTGAGCGAAAGCAAATAGCCCTGATGGCAGATGAGAAACCGCCTGCGCGGATTTCTCATCGCCTCTTCGCGACAAGTCGCTCAGAAATGAGGGATAAAATGAGGTATAAGGAATTTACAATAGAGGGAAGAAATGCTGTGCTTGAGGCGTTTCGCTCCGGAAAAACGATTGATAAGCTGTTTGTACTCGACGGGTGCCAGGATGGGCCTGTTAAGAGCATAATCAGAGAGGCCCGCAAAACGGATACGATTATTAATTATGTTGATAAGGAGCGCCTTGACAGGCTTTCAAATACGGGACACCATCAGGGAGTTGTCGCTCAGGCCGCGGCATACGAGTATGCGGAGGTTGATGATATTCTTGAGGCGGCAGCAGCTAAAGGCGAGGAGCCGTTTATATTTATACTCGACGAGATAGAGGATCCTCACAATCTCGGAGCTATTATACGTACCGCCAATCTTGCGGGCGCACATGGGGTTATAATACCGAAGAGGAGGGCTGTTGGTCTTACGGCGGCAGTTGCAAAAACCTCGGCGGGAGCAATTAATTACACTCCGGTTGCAAAGGTCACTAACATTTCAAAGACAATAGAGGAGCTTAAAAATAAGGGACTCTGGTTTGTCTGCGCTGATATGGGCGGAACAAGCATGTATGAGCTTAACCTTACGGGACCTATTGGACTTGTGATAGGAAATGAGGGAAGCGGAGTAAGCCGTCTTGTAAAGGAGAAATGCGACTTTGTTGCCTCAATTCCGATGAAGGGTGAAATAGATTCCCTCAATGCTTCAGTGGCGGCGGGCATTATGGCATATGAGATAGTGCGGCAGAGAATGATGTGATGGGACAGCTTCCCGGTATATAATGCATGCGCTTTTGCGCGAAAGCGATGGAGATTAATATGGATTTTGATGGGTGCAGCGACGAGACTCTTATTGAAATATACCGCGTTGGAAATGAAGCGGCGATAGAGGTTTTATTTGAGCGTTATAAAAATCTTGTGAAAAAGAAGGCCAAGGCAATGTACCTCGCAGGAGGAGATAGCGATGATTTAATCCAGGAGGGCATGATTGGTCTTTATAAGGCAGTGCGCGATTTTGACGAGAACAGAGAAGCTTCATTTAAGACATTTGCAAGTATGTGTATCAACAGGCAGCTTATAACGGCAGTTACGGCTTCCAACCGCAAAAAAAACATGCCTCTCAACACATACGTCTCTTTTGACCTGCCTGCATACACGGATGAAGACAACGAAATGCGCCTTGTGGATGTTTTAAAGCCGGAGACAGAGCAAAATCCTGAAAAGCTTCTTATTGACCGGGAATATACAGAGGATTTTAAGGAAAAGCTCTTTGAAAGCCTGAGCGATTTTGAAAAGCAGGTGTTAAAGCTCTATATAGAGGACAAAGATTACAGGGAAATCGCGCGTATAATGAACAAAACTCCAAAGTCGATAGACAACGCGCTGCAGAGAATACGCTCAAAGGCATTTGCGCTGGAGAAGCGTTGAAACAGACGCACTTAATTGTGCACTGAGGTATACGATTTTCTTGACAAATGTAAAATGGTGTAATATTATATTTGTTGTCTGCTGATGTAGCTCAGTGGTAGAGCACTTCATTGGTAATGAAGAGGTCAGGGGTCCGACTCCCCCCATCAGCTTAAAGGAAAACAGCCGTTAAACACAGTAGATATGCTGGTTTGGCGGCTGTTTTTGTATATGTGGTGTTGTCTTATTTTGTGTGCTGTTTGGTAGTCAAATGGTGTTCATGGACAGTTTTTTTAAGAGAATGGTAGTCAAAATGGTAGTCAGATTACATGCTTAATTCAAGCAGCTTTTTCTTTGTGCTCTCATTTGAAATAAAATGAGTATAAATTTCAAGAGTGGTTTTTATGTTTGAATGACCGAGCAAGAGTTGAGCTTGTTTTACATCAATTCCATTATAATAAAGCATAGTAGCGTAATTGTGTCTGAACATATGAACGGTTAAGTCTGTTGCGTGAATATTTTTATTGCCGCCAAGCTGAGTGTTGATTTTATTATATATGCCTCTCCAAAAACACTTATAGCTTCCCTCACTCATTATTTCCCCATTTTGGCGCGTAAACAGATAAGGAGTATTAATTGTAGGAATATAGCGTTTTAAACTCAAAATGAGCGCGATAGGCATTGTAATTGTCCGGCATGCGTTTCTT
>CASFUI010000338.1 GCA_949297565.1 uncultured Eubacteriales bacterium | reverse complement strand
TCTATACCTTCCATGATTTCGGCACAAATATTTCCTCAAACTTTGCGACTGAATACTGGTCGCTCATGCCAGCAATATAATCACAGACAACTCGCTCAGGTGCTTCACCCTTTTTTTCGATGAACATTTTATAATTTTCAGGAAGCGCTCCCAGATTATCCATGTAATATCTGTACAGCTCCGCAATAAGCTTGTACGCCTTTACCTCCTCACTCTTTGCGGCAGGGTTCAGATAAAGGCTTCCGAACATAAATTTTCTAAGACTCTGCATAGCGTCGCCAATCTCATCTGACATGACGATGTCATTTTTGTCCATGCTGTTTACTACAATATCATTGATAAGTGTATTGAGTCTTGATTTTGTACTGTCGCCCAGTATTTTAGTGTATATTTTAGGTATGTCGTCCTCACTGAAAATCTTTGCCCGTATGGCATCATCAATATCGTGATTTATATATGCAATTTTGTCCGAGAGACGAACAACTTTCCCCTCAAGTGTCGACGGATTGCCTGAAGTTCTGTGATTTAATATACCGTCTCTCACCTCTTTAGTAAGATTAAGCCCCTCTCCGTCTTTCTCCAAAAGCTCAACAACACGTATACTCTGCTTATAATGACTGAAACCCATAGGACATATCTCATTGAGTGTCCTCTCTCCGGCATGCCCAAACGGCGTATGCCCTAAATCATGCCCCAGCGCAATTGCCTCAGTCAAATCCTCGTTAAGTCTGAGAGCTCTCGCAATGCTTCTTGCAATCTGAGAAACTTCAAGAGTATGTGTAAGTCTTGTTCTGTAGTGATCTCCCGTAGGTGCCAGAAAAACCTGAGTCTTATGCTTAAGTCTTCTGAATGCCTTACAGTGCAGAATTCTGTCACGGTCCCTCTGGTATATTGTTCTCATCTCACACTGGGGCTCCGGTCTGTCCCGTCCCTGAGATTCGTCACTGAAACTTGCGTATCTGCTCAAATATTCATGCTCACGCTGTTCCTGTTGAACTCTTATATTCATATGCAGTCCTCTGAAACTTCCCAATCAATAAAAAACACTGATTTGTACCTCAATTTCCTATACCTTAATGTTTATTTACAGCGCCAAAAGCGCCTATATTTTTTATATTCTGCAAAACTTTTATATTTCCTTTTTACTTTTTAATATTTTTTGATTTGTAATCTTACAATAAAAATTCTTTGACGAGAATGCATTTTCAGAGTTTCTTATCGCGTAAAAAACGCGCCTGCGGCGCCCGATACGGCACATATTAAAAGCGCGCGCACAGCCTCCATTGTATCGATAGCAATTCCCTTATTTACCGCTATAGAGGCTACAGCGAGAATCAAAAAATAAATCAGGCCTACTCCCATACCCCATAAAATTCTTCTGTTTTTCTCACGCGTTGCGATTATAAAGCCACCTATAAACGATGCTGCAATATATGTAATAATAATCCCTGTTGTAATCTGCCAATTAGATAAGTCAAACTTGTAAACCCCAAAAGACAGCGCCAGCAAAATAACACACGTAAGCGCATAGCTTATTACTATAGTTTTTACTACATTAAATATCCTTGATGCCATGTCTCCTCCAATTACCATAAAATTCTCTGTGATTTATCTTATGAGTAATTCTTTTTCTATATGTACACTATCTTAATAAATTTTATATTTTCTTGACATACTATCTGTTTTTTTTTATTATATAAGTTAAATATATTTTAATAAGGGAGTGGTTTTTTGGATACGGACAGTATCATACAGATTATTTGTATTATCTTGATTTTGGCAATGTCTGCATTTTTCTCTTCAGCAG
>CASFUI010000337.1 GCA_949297565.1 uncultured Eubacteriales bacterium | reverse complement strand
GCGGCTTATAAATCCCGCGTAATCATTATCAGGAACAAAGCATATTTCCATGCTGTCAGGCTTATTTGCGACCTGTATGCCTATTTTTGATGCTATTGCACGAATTTCGTCCTTTGTATATTCTCCTATCGGCATAAGCGTGTGTGAGAGCTGCTCCTGAGTCAGATTATACAGCGCGTATGTCTGGTCTTTTTTAGCGGTTACAGAATTTCTGACAGCATACCGCCCATTTGGCAGCTTGGAAATTCTCGCATAATGCCCCGTCGCGATATAATCCGCGCCAATATCCATACTTCGTCTGAGCAGCGAATCCCATTTTACATATCTGTTGCAGGCAATACACGGATTTGGCGTCCTTCCGTTAATATACTCATTAGTAAAATAATCTATAACATTTTCTTTAAATTCATTTTTAAAATTCATCACATAATAAGGAATATCAAGCTGCGCAGCAACTCTTCTTGCATCATCAACAGCCGTTATTCCGCAGCAGCCACCGTTTTCCTCAATCTGCTCCTGTGACTCATCCTGCCATATCTGCATCGTAACCCCTATAACGTCATACCCCTGTTCCTTTAACAGATATGCCGCGACAGAAGAATCCACGCCCCCCGACATTCCAACAACAACTTTTTTTCTCATATAATCCTCATTCCGGAGCGTCTCTGACTATCATCATGCGCTCACTTTACAGCCATTTAATTCCTTACGTCTATGGTATCGTCGGCAAGCAGCTTTATTTTTTCCCAGTGTTCGTCTGAATCTGCATCATATACTGCAATAACCTTACAGCCGGCGGCTTTTCCGTTTTCTACTCCGTGAAGCACATCCTCATAAATATAGGTATCAGCCGGAGTAAAATTCATCAGCTCACATACCTTTAAATAGCTGTTTGGGTCTTTTTTGTTAATTCCGATAGTGTATGAAGTAGTAATCATCTCAAAACAGTCAAGTACGCCGAGTCTCCTCATTGCCTGCTGTGCACACTTTTCATCAGAGTTGGTAAAAATACACATTCTGCTTCCGTTTGCTTTTTCCCTGAGCAAAAGCCTTCTCATTCCGGGTTTCATCGGAATATCATTTTTATAATGCTCCTCCATAATCGACAGAGCCTCTTCTTTCATCGTATCCAAATCCACATCAATGCCAAGCACATCCCGAAAATAATTTCCGCACTCATTCATATCCATCGTGTATGTCACGCTGTCAAAATCATCAGGAAGCACAGCTCCCTTATTTACTGCGTATTCTCTCGAAATTCTGTGCCAGTACGGCATTGAATCAAGGAGTGTTCCGTCCATATCAAAAATAATATTTTTAGGCTCATAATTAAATAATTTATCGCACTTACGCCTTAATTCGGCTGTTGCATCTCCCGTATCCTTTGCCGCAAATATTGCGGATACAACCGCCACTCCCGAAACTCCTGTATCTTTTAACAAATCCACATTCTCATATGTTATTCCGCCTATCGCAACTATGGGAATATCAACGCTGCCGGCAATTTCAACAAGAGTTTCTATACTCATGTTCTTTGCGTCAGTCTTGGTACTTGTGTGAAACACCGCTCCGGTCCCGATATAATCAGCTCCCAGAGCCTCGGCGCGCTTTGCCTGTGAGACAGTCTTTGCAGTCATTCCTATAATTTTATTATCGCCGAGAATCCTGCGCGCCTCCTCATAATCCGTATCGCTCTGACCTATATGCACTCCGTCGGCATCAGCTTCTTTAGCCGCGTAGACATCATCGTTCACAACAAAAGGAACACCGTATTTTGCGGCAATTTTTTTAATTTCCCGCGCCTGAGCCACCAGTTCTTCATGAGAGGCATTTTTATCGCGAAGCTGCAAAAACGTCGCCCCGTTTTTAAGCACCTTCTCAACCTCATCAGCCAGTTTTTTTCCGTTAAGCCACCTTGTGTCTGTGATTGCGTAAAGCTTCATATCTTTATATGAAATACCCATAATAAATTTATTTAAACCTCCACAAATTATTTTATATATATTACTACAAATAATTCCTACAAGTCAAATAGGATTTTGGGCTATTTTCTTAAAATTTTATTGAGCCATACGGTACTGAAGTCTATATACTGCACTTTGCCTTGACTTTAACATAAAATGTACCTAATATATGTGTGAAACAATTCAGTTCTTCAACAAAATACAGGGAGATTAAGTGTCATGACAAAAGATTTAACTACCGGCAAAATCATGCCAATTCTTGTAAAATTCACCATTCCTCTTGTGCTCGGAAATTTATTTCAGCTTACATACAATGCCGCCGACAGCATTATTGTCGGACACTTTGTCGGAAAAGAAGCTCTTGCCGCCGTAGGCATATGTAATCCTATCACCACTCTTATGATTCTTTTCCTGAACGGTTTGTGTATGGGAGCAAGTATTCTCATGGGAATGCAGTACGGAGCTAAGGATTATAAAACACTTCACCGTCAAATAAGCACTACTATGATTTCAGGCGTGATTTTTTCAATAGTGCTTACCGTCATATGCGTATTGCTTGCCGTTCCTATCCTCAGGCTTATGCAGGTAGACCCGTCTATAATGAACATGACAAAAGAATATTTAAGAATAATATTTGTGGGACTTGTATTTACATTTTTGTATAATTTTTTCTCAAGCACACTGAGAGCGCTGGGAGACAGCAATACACCTCTTTATTTTCTCATTATAAGCGCTGTTTTAAATATTTTAGGCGACCTGTTTTTTGTTATAGTCCTAAAGGCCGGGAGCAACGGCTGCGCCGTATCAACAGTGATAAGCGAAGCCCTCTGCTGCCTGTTCTGCATTATCTATATACAGAAAAAAGTTCCAATATTAAGACTCGGAAAAAAATGGACCGTTTTTGACATCAGTCTCCTGAAACGCACTATTGCATACGGCTGGGCGTCCGCCATGCAGCAGGCTACCGTGCAGCTCGGAAAACTCGGCATTCAGGCTATTGTCAACACCATGGGCGTGTCAGTCGCAGCCGCTTTCTCCGTTGTAAACAGAATTGATGATTTTGCCTATACCCCTGAGCAAAACATTGCTCATGCCATGACCGCGCTAATGGCGCAGAATAAAGGCGCAGGTAAAAAAGACAGAATGCGCGAAGGCTTCAGGTGCGGCATAGTTCTGGAAATTATTTACGGCATAGCTATATTTCTGATTTGCTTTATTCTTGCAAGACCTTTAATGATGATGTTTGTAAAAGATGAGGAAGTTATACGTCACGGAGTAATATATCTGCGTCTGATTTCAGTAATGTATATCCTGCCGGCTTTCACTAACGGCATACAGGGCTACTTCAGAGGCATAGGCGATTTGAAAATTACGCTTATAAGCAGCTTTGTAAATATGGGCGTGCGAGTTCTTGCTGCAATACCTCTCGTATTTGTCCTCGGACTTGGCATAGAAGCGCTGCCTTTCTCTTATCTCGCAGGCTGGATAGGAATGCTTATAGCTGAGGTACCTCTGCTTATTAAGACTTATAAACAATAAAGGGAATGCGTCAGGCGCATTCCCCTTTTTTATTCTTACGAATCCGCGCCTCGCGAAAGAGTTCGCTTGCGAACTCTTTGTTCTCACGCTAAAAACACGGCATGTCTCTTTAATTGCCTTCAAGATGTACAACCGTCATATCATGGTGCACTTCCCTCAGAAAAGTATTAAATATATCGTCTGTCCTTACCTTCAGGCTTGAGGTATTTACGCACGGATGACAGCCGATATACTCTCCCTTGAGCACATCCTCGTCTACCAGCAGTCGGACATTATTGTCAGTGTCATTCATAAGTCCCATAATACTCACTGAACCGGGACTTATGTCAAGATATTCCTCCATGTGCTCCGTATCGGCAAAAGACAGTCTTGCGCTGTTTATCTGCGACGACAGTTCCTTCGTCTTAAACGGCTTGTCAGCGGGCATCATAAGCAGATAAAAGGATGTCTTTTGTCTGTTGCACAAAAACAGATTTTTGCATATTACCGCCCCCAGAATTCCGTCAATCTCTTCACATACCTCCATTGTCGTCGCAGGGGCATGGTCTGTTCTCTTATATTTTATTCCGAGCCTGTCCAAAAAATCATATACTCTTATTTCCTTTTCCTCCCGCCCTTCGGTATTCACCGGGCGTCCGTCATATATCTCCATTATTCTCTCCTGTTTTTAAGTTCATTATCAATTAAATTCTCATATTCTAAAAAACGTCCCTGCTCCGATTTTACAAATCTTTCAGAATATACAAGTTTCTTAAATTCTTCATATGTAAGGAATTCATAATCCATAGTCTCGCCTACCTGAAGATGTACCTCCGTGTCATTGTCAACATCTGTCAAATAACCGTGATAAATACAGTGTCTCACATCGTCAACACAGTGATATATTTCCTTTAATTCAAGAGTGGTCCTGCAAATACCTGTCTCCTCTTCAAGCTCACGCACAGCGCCCTGAAGCGGCGTTTCTCCCGTTAAAATAGAGCCTCCGGTAACTTCCCATTTCAGCGGATTAGTCTTGTTTCTTGAACGCTGTGTTGTAAGAATACAGCCGTCCTCCCTGCGCACATAAACAACAACGGCTATGTGGTATACTCCCTTATTCAGTGATTTTGCCATACTCCTCGGTATCTGGTAACCCAGCTTATTTTCATTGCGGTCATAGGCGTCCCACATCTCTTCATTGAGCATTTCAACATAGCTGTCATAATACTGCTCCTGAAAATAAACCATTTCCTCAATCTGCTGTTTATTGTAGGGAATATTTTCGGGAGCGATGACCCATTTTTCCTCAATATCATCTTTTCTGTGAATAACAGCAATCCTCTTTCCCGTAAAGCTGTCAAGAGGCGTGTCTACGCCTAACACATAGGCATCCTGTTCCTCTCCGTCAGGAGCCATTATTCCCTCAATATAACCGTAATTGACAGGATAAATCATTGACGGATAATCGGGATGAGAACTTCCGACAGGTCTGTCAATAATAACATTATACAATTCATCTTCCACTTTTAGTTTCTATGCTGCCTTCCTTTTTGTAAATTTAATTTTTCTTTATTATTAATTCAACAGGCCTGTTTGCACCTGTCACAGATATAATTTTACAGCACATTTCAAAAAATGTCACTTCATTTCATACCATTTTAATGTAAAATTCACATAAAATATTTTATATATGTTTTATATACAATCAACTTTTAAAAATATACAATCAACTGAATTTTGTAAATATAAGCTGATTAATACTGATTTTTTGCACATATTTTATTGCAAAGACAAATTTTTAGGCTTAAAATATAATTCATAAAACTTTAAGAGGACTTACATATGATGGAAGTATTTGAACAGTTGCCTGGAGAAAATGCCAAAAAATATGCCAGAAGAATGCTTTTATACAATATAATCAACCTTAATATCAAACCAGGTGACAAAATTAATGAAGCTGAATTGTGTACGCTTTACGGAATAAGCAGAACGCCTATACGCGAAGCAATTCTTGAATTAAACCAGCAGAATATGATTGATATTTATCCAAAACAGGGAACTTTTGTATCTCTCATAGATACTGATTCAATCAACGAGTTTCTTTCACTGCGTGAGCTTATGGAACAAAAAATAACAGCTCTTGCCTGTCAGCGCCTGAATGCGGAACATATAGCCCATCTGCGTGAAAATATCGCGATGTGGGAGTATCATATTAAAAACAGCAGTATTTCTAAAATGCAGCAATGTGATAAGGATTTTCATAAATATATATATCATGCCTGCGGCAAACAGTTCTGGCATAAGATTATTCACGAAAACGCCTATCAGTTCGACAGAGTTGTCATAATGATGTTTTCATCTGTAGATACTGATAAGCTTATACAAGACCACAGAGAAATGGTAAATGCTTTTGAAGCTCACGACTCTGAGAAAGCATATATCATCTCGGCGCAGCACACTGCAAGATATATAGAGCACAAAGAAGTATTTAAGAAAAAATTTCCTTCTTACTTTAAAAAGATTTTACTTTAATTTTATATCAAATCACAAAAATATAAAATTTACTTTTATGTCACAAAATCCTACAGCCCTTGAAAATACTGGGTTTATCAGCCATCACAAAATACACTACAGAAAATTCTTCATTTTTTTGCAAAATAAGACAAAAAATCTGTTGACATATTATTTGCATAGTGGTATAAAGTTAATAACGTAATATATTTCACACGTTGATATATATTACGCCTCATTATTATGTTGCTCCACCTGCAACAATAATTATGACAACCTCTCATTTTTGATATATAGCGGCAGCCACCTACACATCCCCCCTCTTATAAAAGGTGGTTGCAGGCTATATCTCCTAATGAAAGGTTATCTTACAGTCAACTTTAGGTTTGAGTAAGAATTTATAGCGCCGCAAGGCGCTTTTTTTATTTTATTAGGAAAGTTCCCTGAACTTCCTACAGAATAAAAATTCCCCGCATAATCGCGGAAAGGTAATTAATTTAATTTTTCACGTTAAAAAATCGGCACAGCCGCCGTATTGCAGCCATGCCGAAATCTATTTAATCATGTTTTAATTCTGACTCACAGCACTCTCGATTCTCTGCCTCATCTGCTCTTCTCCCATGATATGAATGATTGACCACAAATCAGGCGTGTTGGCGCGTCCTGTGACAGCTATTCTCACCACCTCTGCCACATCAGATACATTTCCCTTATAATTGTCAGGAGCCGCCTTGTATGCCTTCATATCAGAAGCATAACCATGCCTGTCAGCGATTGCCTTTAACTTGTTAAACCAGGCAGAATTGTCGTCGCTGTGGTCATACTCAGACAGATAATCCGAAAGTATTTTTCTGACCTCTTCGCTGTCCAGCCTGAAAGCGTCCTTTTCCTGAGAACTCTCCTCATCGTCGAAGAAATAAGAAATCATCTCAAATATCTGCTTTGCGTACATGAAATCTTTTCTTCTGCGCTTCATTCCGACGCCCATATATAGTCTTAAAATAGCAAGCAGCTTCTCACGGTCCGCAAACCAAATATCCTTCTTTTCAGGCGCGTTTTCATTCGCCCATGTATAAAGAAAATTAAAAAGCTCTTCCTCTGAAAGCTTTGAAAGCTCATTTTTACAGATATTGTGAAGCTTATCCTTATCAAAAAGGGCGCCTGACTGGCTCATTTTATCAATCGAAAACGGAAATTCGTTAATATCCTTGTCAGGAAACTGCTCATGCCACTCTTCAAAATTAGAATTGAGAAGCGTCATTAGATATACCTTCATACAATACGGATGATAACCGTCCTGTCTGTAATAATCGAGTGAAAGCTCAGGGTCCTTTCTCTTGGAAAGCTTTCTCTTTCCTCCTGTTTCCTCGTCAAACTTCATCAAATGTGCCGTGTGCGCGTATTCCGGCATCTTGAAACCAAGCACATGAAAGAGTTCATAATGAATAGGTGCTGAGGCAAGCCATTCGCCTCCTCTGACTACAACTGTTGTGCGCATTAAATGGTCGTCAATAGCGTGCGCGAAGTGGTAAGTCGGAATTCCGTCCCGCTTCAGAAGCACAATATCATGAATATTCTCAGGCAACTTAACATCTCCCTTAATACTGTCTTTAAATATAATTTCCCTGTCAGGGCTGCCCTGAGAGCGAAGACGCAGAACATACGGCTTGCCCTCGGCTAAATTCTTTTCAATCTCCTCAAGCGACAAATTCCGACACACAGCATATTCTCCGTAATTTCCCGTAAGCACCTTGTCGGCCTCCTGCTTCTGTCTGACTGCCTCAAGCTCCTCCTCAGTGCAGAAGCACGGATATGCAAGACCTCTCTCTACAAGATTTTTTGCATATGCGTGATATATTTCCACGCGCTGCCGCTGAAAATAAGGTCCGTATATATTCTGAGGAGCGTCATCCGGAAAGCCTGCCCCCTCGTCAAATTCAATGTCAAAATATCTGAGCGTATCAATTATAAGCTCAACAGCTCCGTCAACCTTGCGCTTTTCATCCGTATCCTCTATTCTCAGATAAAAAACTCCGCCGTGTCTGTGCGCAATGCGCTCGTCAGCAAGCGCGCTGTAAAGATTGCCGAGATGAATAAAGCCCGTAGGGCTTGGAGCCATACGCGTCACCTGCGCTTTAGCAGGCAGTTTTCTGTATGGAAACTTCTCCTCGTAATACTCCGGGGTATGTTCAACATCCGGAAAAAGCATTTGTGCCAATTTATTGTAATCCATATTTAGCCTCCCGTAGAAATTTTAATCACGTACAAAACTTGTGTATTATATCATTTTGACTGTGTGTTTTCAATGTTTTTCTCTCTTATTTCAGCGACAAGCTGGCGTCTGTACGCGCGGCAGCCGTTTTCATTCCAGTACTTTTTCTGTTCCAGCTTGATAACCTCAAATGTTGTCTCGAGTATATCGGATTTGTAGCTGGTCTTAGGCTCAGCATCACTGTAAAAAACAGTTATAGAATCATCATATCTATGTTCATCAAGCCCGTATTCTTTCGCAAAACGACGCTTGCACTCCTCATCTTCTATCATCTTAATGTGAGCATAATATCCGACAAGATACGCAAAATAGTTGACGTCAAATTTATCAATCCACACATTATCATTTGCCATAAATACTATAACAGGAAACCTTCTGCTATGATTTTCTATGAGATTTTTCATCTCTTCATAATTTTCCGTATTTACATGCTTAACATTTTCCCTCATGCGGACAACATCACAAATTCCGACATTGTCAGCAATTTCTCCGTAAAAATTAGGTCTTGAAAACAGCACGTTCTCATTGTCCCGGTATCTCTCTTTCGGTTCTGCATACTCATTGCTGACCTTAAACTCTATCCTGTCGCCTGCTTTTTTCAGAGAAGCCCTGGAAATCCATATTCTGCTTGCAATCTTAGAGTCTATGTGTGTAGAGCATTGCTCAAAAAATAAATCTTCCTCATCATAATGCACCTCGACCATGTAACCCGGCATGGTTTTATGATAATCTGCCACGGTCTCCGGCAAATCATTAAAAGCCTCGCTGTATCTTGAGTGTATCCACGCATAAATATAGCCCGCTGCCTTTTTAAAAGCCTCCCGCGGCGTAAGATTAGTTGTTTCAAGAAATGTGTCCGCCTGAAATACCTTATAATTTCCAAATTTTTTAAACGGCTCGAATTTCTTTCTTTTGCTGAAGTTTTCCTCCGTTCCCGCCTCGCTTTCAATCTTCTCAAATACTTTATTAATGCGCTCATCATTTGGTCCAAGCTGATTTACAATTTTTACGATATAATTAATGCAGAGCTCTGGATTTTTGTCAAATGTGTTATTCCACAGCTTAGTTATGGCAAGACGACGGTCAAATTTAAAAAACTTCTTAGCCAACTCGGTATCTTCATCAAAAATCCTGCAAAGCTCCGGATGCATGAGCTCGTTGTTAAGCTTCAGTCTGTAATGACACCTTATCATATCGCTCCACTTATGGTCCTTATAATGCTGATGTCCCAAATCTTCAAGGAGCTTTACAACCGAATCATCACACAGCTCAAGAGTTGCAAGTATACTGTTCATTTTTCTAGCCAGCGCCTCGTTGCCCTCTCCGAACGCAGAGCCCTTGTATCTTAAATCATGCTCAATTTCATGCCAGCCCTCAAATGAGTTTGTTCTGACCTGAACTTCAAACGTATCGTCTATGTAGTCCGACAGCACAGGATTGACAATAGTTTTAGCCAGATAACCCGGAAGCCTGAATATTCCGTTTACCTTCATCGCCTTGAATTCATACTCATTATTTTCAGTTGTCTCCCACACTCCGGGCTCGGCAAACAGAGTGTCAAGCAGACTTCTGCATATGGAAACATCGTCAACAAAATACAGCATTATTCTTATACCTATTAAATCCTGCATTTTTTTATCTTCATTTTCAGTGCCCGGACGCCTGTAATCTTTGTACTGCAGCTTATTTACAGTTGAGTCCGCCGTCTTGACGCGGTAGGCTATTCTGTAATAGAACCCCGCTTTTTTTAATTTTTCTTCAATAATGCTCAGTAAATCCACCCTCACAACGTCTGGAACTATAATCTGTTCCACGCACTCTTTACAAAACAATTCATTTACCTTCATATAAAAACCTTCTTTTCCCATGTATACATTTATAATTTACCGCACGGGTGATTTCTCCGCCGTCTCTGCCCTTTTATACATTCCTTTGAAAAAGCAGAATGTTCGAGTGATGCTTATATTACGGCAGAAACAAGTCTGTTC
>CASFUI010000336.1 GCA_949297565.1 uncultured Eubacteriales bacterium | reverse complement strand
TATTATAAGAGACCACGACAGAGTAAAATTCGAGGACAAAAAAGCTGCTGTCGTCAGGCTTGCCAATCAGATGAACAAAGAATACGGACACATATGTGTTGAAGCTCATATTACGGACCAGTACTATAATATGAAAGAAAAGATTGAAAACGCAATGTTTTTGATTGAGGATGCAAAGAAGTGTATGAGTGAGCTTGGCATTACGCCTAAGATATGCCCTGTCAGAGGCGGGACTGACGGCGCAAGGCTCTCGTATATGGGAGTTGCCTGTCCTAACATCTGTACGGGCGGTCATAATTATCACGGCAGGTATGAATACTGTTGTATTCAGTCAATGGAGAAGATTTCAAATCTGCTTGTAAAGCTGGCAGAGATATACAGAGGATAATGTCAAATCAAACAGTTAAATGAGCGGCAAAGACCGAACAGGAAGGCAGGAATTATGGTAAAAATTATTTCGGACAGCACATGTGATTTATCAAAGGAACTTTTGGAGCGGTATGATGTAGATATTGTGCCGCTTCATGTTTTAATGGGGGACAGTGAATATGAGGACGGCGTGGATATTGCGCCTGATGAGATATACGCGTGGTCCGATGCCAACAAGACAACGCCTAAGACTTCCGCAGCGTCGCTTGAGCGTGTCATTGAGATTTTTAAGCCGTACATCGACAACGGACGGGAAATAGTTTCATTTTCGATTTCAGAGGAAATGTCAACCTCTGCTAATGTTATGAGACTTGCGGCGAGAGAGCTTAACGCGGAGAAAAGAATTAGGGTAATTAATTCAGCTAATTTGTCAACAGGTATAGGTCTTCAGGTTATCGAGGCGGCATTGATGGCAGGAGAGGGCAAAACAGCTGAGGAGATTGAAAGACGCATAGAGGAGATTAAGCCGCGTGTCCGCACGAGTTTTGTTGTGGATACTCTTACTTATCTTTACAGAGGCGGAAGATGCAGCGGTCTTGCAGCCATGGCGGGAGGCGTACTAAAGCTTCACCCGAGAATAAGTGTAGCGGACGGAAAGATGAGTCCCGGGAAAAAATATCGCGGAAATATATCAAAGGCTGTTATGGATTACGTAAAAGATATGGAAGAGAGTTTAAAAAACGCGGAGCCAAGCCGGGTGTTTATAACACATTCAGGCTGTGACAGGCAGCTTTTGGACACGGTTCGTTCTTACCTTGAAGGTCTGAGGGTGTTTGAGGAAATACTTGAGACTAGAGCCGGAGGAGTTATTTCGTCACACTGCGGTCCGGGAACGCTTGGAGTATTATTTATCGAAAAGTGAATAACAAAGCTTGATTTTACGCAGAATTTACATAAGCGTGATAGTAGATTTTACATTTGTTTAATAGACTATTTTAAAATAGCGGAAATAAATATTATAAGGCGCTGAAGTGTATGTGAAGAATATATGGGTGAGTGCGCGGAAAGGCAGAATTATGTTGAGAGTTGGAATGTTGACAAGCGGAGGCGACTGTCAGGCATTGAATGCAGCCATGAGAGGTGTGGCAAAGAGCCTGTTCAGCCAGTGCAAAAATGTTGAAATATATGGTTTTATCGATGGATACAGAGGTCTTATCAAGGGTGAGTATAAATTGATGAAAAATGATGATTTTTCGGGTATTTTAAATAAGGGAGGAACAATACTCGGGAGTTCAAGGATGCCGTTTAAATATATGGGAGTCCCGCTCGAGGACGGCAGCGATAAAGTTGAGCGAATGATTAAAACCTACAAAAAAATTAATTTGGATTGTCTTGTAGTGCTTGGCGGCAACGGTTCGCATAAGACCGCCAATCTTCTTATGAATAATGGACTTAATGTACTTACGCTTCCAAAGACTATTGACAATGATTTGGCAGAGACTGAAATCAGTTTCGGCTTTCAGTCAGCAGTGGATATTGCTACAAATGCGATAGACTGTATTCATACGACTGCGGCTTCACACAGCAGGGTATTTATAATTGAGCTTATGGGGCATAAGACGGGCTGGCTTACGCTTCATGCCGGGATAGCGGGAGGAGCCGATATTATTTTAATACCTGAGATACCGTACAGCATAGATTCTATTGCGAAGGCAATAGCAAGACGGACTGAGAGCGGAAAACGCTTTACAATTATTGCGGCTGCAGAGGGAGCAATTTCCGATGATGAGGCACGTCTTACAAAAAAAGAACTTAAGCAGCGCAGAAAAAGAGAAAATTACCCAAGCGCAGCATACAGGATAGGGGCGC
>CASFUI010000335.1 GCA_949297565.1 uncultured Eubacteriales bacterium | reverse complement strand
AGATAATATTTTAGTATTTACATATTCATCATAAAGTGAGTCATACGCATTGATTTTTTCAATCATTTCCTGCGGCATATCTGCTTTCGTATCTTCGTTAAAATAATAAATCCTGTTGCTTCCGTTTGGATTTATATTCTTTATGGTTGCATTAACCATATCGTCTCCGCCGGTTACATTGAAACAATTTTTTACCGAATCCGTATCAACGCTTAGATTGACAGAATTGCCAAGATTATTTTTATCTATAAGAATTGTGGTATCATTTCCATATGGATAATGAACTGCCGTGCTTTTGCATTCAGGACATGTTATAAAATCACTGTCATCACGGTAACCGCAATCCAAACACGTTGTTTTCATGTCATAAACATAAATACCTCGCTCATTTGTGTCAAATAAAAATAAACAGCCTATTTCTTCGGCAACAGTACCTGTTAAAAAATCGTATACACTTTCACCGTCAACACTGAATGAGCGCTGTATATTATTAAGAGTGATATCAACATGTTTGACAGTATAATCACCGCATTTGTCACCCAGAACTCTGTGAAGCAAAGAATTTTCCGTATTATTTACATTGTAAAACACAGTAGGCGCTTTATAATCCTCCCTTGCAATATCGTCCTCTGTATTAATTTCAGCCGTTATAGTTCTCTGACTTAATTCGGCCTCACACAAAGAAATGGCAGTGATTATTTTTTTTGCAGTCTTTTCACTGTCGTCAACCTGTACGGTAATCTGAAACCATTCATCATACTCCTTGACCCAGACCAGTTTGAAATTGACTATGCTGTCCCAGAGTCTGCAAATTTTCCCGTCACATTCCTTATATACCGTAAAGGATAATTCATCAGCACCGTTAAACTGCGGATGGTAACTGAGCGAAAAAATATTATCTATCTCGCCGAGCTTTGATTTTGCACGATTACCCAATACAATGTGATTAGGTCTTACCTGCTTTAATTTATTTAAACGCAGCAGTTCTCTGATGTTTATTTTATTCACATTACACACCGACCTTTCTGACAGGACTGTATTTAACGGTTATATTTATATTGAGAGTGGAGGAGTATATGTTTAACCTGTTCTCATACGTACTGATAATTTTCAGATAATTATAATTAAAATCATTACACAAATTATGTGTATCAGCCGAAGACATAATTACTCTGTTCTTACTGTCTATTTTAATAACTTCATTTTTTGTGCAGTTTTTAATTTCAAAAATTTCATTATCCATAGTATTGGTTATTTTTAAATCTCCGTCTGATAAACATGTAATCTCAATATTAGGATATATGTCGCCGGTTTCGTCAGAGCAGTTATATATAGTAAAATTATTTACATTGCTGTACTCAACCGTATTTTCATCCATGAAGCCGTACGGATAATCACTTGTAAATGTAAGCTCAATTCCATAGATTACTCCGTTTATTTTTACTGCCTGTATGTTAAAACTTCCCCAATAGTAAATATTTTCATATGTATCTTCTTTAACTTTGAATTTATGGCTTTCTTTTCTGTTAAGCCATCTGTTTATTTTACTGTACTCTTCAGCGCTTACAGGCAGAGGATTACCATAAGAGTCAACTTTACAAGCCTGAAAAGTAAATGTCGGAGTGGAAGAGTAAGCGGGATTAATTAACACTCGCTCATCTGTTCCGACAACATTTGTTCTCTCTGTCGAAAGCTGTGATCCAAAATCTATTGTCTCAACTCCGCCGCCCGAATCAAATTTGCATGGCATTAACATATAATCGCTTCCAAATTCTTGCGCATATTGAAAATCTGTAATCATTGTTTATGCAATCCTCCAATCATGTTATATTTTTATTTTTTTAATCTCTTTATTTAATTTTTTGTTAAACCTTCGAGCGCCTGTACTGCAAATTTTTCGTGAGTCTTTCAATAAAGCGTTTATTTTTTCAGTTTTATCGTTTAATTTAACAAGACCTTCCTCATACGCTTTTCTCGCAATAATAGTCTGTGAAAGCATATTTTTAACTCTGTCCGCAGAACTGTTAAGGTTGTGTGTATACCCAACCAGCTGTAATTCCAGTGATTGTTTTTCCTTTTTTAACTGTTCGTTTTCTTTTTTCAGCAGTGTATTTTCTGCCTCAATATATTTAATGTTTTTATTTTTCATATTAACCACCATTCCGGAGCGGTTTACTGCGAGGAACGCGAAGAAAAATCAGCAAAAGTGATTTTTCTTCTGCGATAAGAACTGTTTGTGACGCTCCGGCACAAACAGTTATATAAGAATAGCGGACAGCACATAACTGCCCGCTATTTCTTGAATTTTCATACGATGACAGCTAAATTATCAATATACATACCTGTCATATGTGTTTTTTCCAAAAGCCTTACCTAAAGCAATATTTTGTACCATTTTGGTGAAATCAGGGTCCTTCTGAGCTTCTCTCATAAAATCGCTGTAGTTTTTAACGTTAGGTAATGTAACTGATACATCGCCAAATGATACTTTTACATCATTAGACATATTTTGCTGCCCAATATAAGGAAGCTGAGTATCACCCAAATTAAAATCAGGCACAACCGGCTTCTGCGCAAGCTTCCACAGATTTTCCGTCATTTCGCTTGTAAATACTTTGTCTCCCCTGCGCAGCGGTGTTATCATTCCTCCAAGCGTCTTGCTGAATATCAGCTCCTGACCTCTTTCCTGCGTCAGACCAAGCTGGTCAAACAGTATCCTCCTTGACCCCTTTGCGTATCCGTTATTCTTTAGCCAGTTCAGAAGCCTTACATTCTGCTCATATGTACTGTAATATTCTCCGTCTCCGATAAGCATATCCCAGTACCGGCTTCTCGCATCAAATGATGCGTCTATATTGTTTGATTTCAGCCTGTCAACTACGCTTGTATCTACATTTAAATCCTGAGGATAATAATATTTATATATAGCCCAGTCTGAACTGCCGGCGTCTCCTCCTGCGATTCCTCCGCCTGAGACCGGGTTTTCCCATGTGTTTGTTTTATATTCAGCCTGACTGCCCGTCTCAGACCCGCCATTTGCCTGACTGCCTTGTTCAGCCATAAGTCTGGCTGCTTCCTCATCAGCATATTTAAGCAATTCCAAAACACTGTCTCCGATATTTTTAACAGTATCATGCAAAGCACTCTGACCGCTCGTGAACTCATTTCCTATCTCAGACAGGGCATTGGTTATATTTCCTGAGTATACAGCCCATATTCCGTTCATGTTATCGCTCAGTGTATATCCCACAGAATTAGCGGCTTCATTTATTGTACCCGCGATTGCCCCGGTGTTAGCATTGCTCTGACTTATAACATCGCTTATTAACACGTCAAGATGGTCAAGCCTTTCATTGAGCCATTCATCAACGTCTGTCTGAAATTCGTCGAGCAGCTTCTCTGTGTCGGATATAAGCTTTTCATACTCCGTTTCCTTTAAATCCTGCCTTGCATCCTCAAGCTCCGTTTTCAGCTGCTGGACATTCTTTCTTCCGCTCTCTGAATTGTCCCCCTGATAAGCCTGGTACTGCTTTTCCAGCGCGGCAAGGTTATCTGTTAATTCAGCTATGTTTTTCTCGTAATCATATGTATCTTTTATTGTGGATAACAGATCCTTATATTTGCTGATTATATCATCAAGGCTGTTTTTGTATTCCTCGTATCCCTCGGAAATCAAATCCTTCATGGCATTTTTTTCGTCGAGCGCCGACTGGACAGACTCCTGCTGCAACTTTATAAGCTCCTGCCTCCGGTCAATCAGGTCAGTGCTGTAAGGGTCCTTTGCAAGCTCCTCATCAATCTTTTTGACCTCATCGGCATATGCCTTTGACTGCGATGCATAAAGCTCATATTTCTGCGCAAGCATTGCCTGGGCTGCCTGTCCGTACCTGTTAAGATTTCCTCCGTCATCGTAAAAGCCCTTGTCCTCAAGAATACCGTACAGGAAATCCGACTCATCAATTAAATCTGCCACATCATCTCTTGTCCTGTCAAACAAATCCCATTCAATCTGCCTGAGCTCATTTTCATATCCTTTAAGTGAATCAGTAGCATTTATAATGGCTTCGGATACAGAATTTATATCCGTTTTCATGCTGTACCAGTTTTCAGAGCCCTCCTCAACGGTATTTATTTTAGAGGAGAGCGCAGCGTATTCGGAATTTAAATTCTGAAGATTTTCTTTTTCAGCCTCAATGAGTGAATTGTATAAATATTTACTGTTAATATATCCGTCTGTCTCAAGAAGGCTGAGCTGTGCCTCAAGTATGCCCACTGTGTCTTCAATTAAGCCTATCTGTGCCTCGTATTCCGATTTCAGGTTGTCAAACCTTGTCATTGCAAGGCTTCGGTATTCCTGCGTAAGCTCATCAACAGCGTCTTTTGCCTCCTGGGCGTTGTCGTATAAATCAATGCATTCACTTATAGCCTCTTTAAGATTATCATCATATATCACTTCTATACTTATTGAGCCGTTTGCAATCTGATTTTTATAATATTCATCTAATCCATAAGAATTAAACAAATTCATATAATAGTCGTATGCCTTACTCTGCGCGTCAATCTCTGAAAGAAGCACCTGCATTGAGTCTGATAATGCATTATTTCTGGTAAGCCATGTTTCAGCAGTATTTGAAACTACATTTTTCAGCCTGTTATAAGCGGTTGATATTTTGTTTATGAGACGTTCTATCCAGTTGAGTTTTTCGGCTGTTTGGGATGTGGAAGAGAAGTCACTGTCTGCTAATGTATCCCAAGAGAAATCAAATCTATCATTAACACTATTAAATACATCCGTATTGTATTTATCTAATGCGCCTTTCATAGCTTCGGCTTGTGAGAGAACATTAGATATATTGTTTTGTAATTGGTTATAAGCGTCATTGATTTTATTACCGTTTAAAGTAGCATCCGTTTCACTAACAACTTTTTCAAAATGTTCTGGTGTATACATTCTAGAAAACACAGAAGCTCCACCTGCCGCAACATTACCACTTGCCTTAGCCGCTCTTACTACCTGTTGATTAAAGTCACTATAATCATTAACCCCCATAGCTTTATAAAATTCTTGATAAAGTTTTGCTATTTGAGATACTGTATCAGCAGAAATATCCAACTTGGTTTGTTCAATAGATTTCCAACCACTTAAATCTTCACCATACAAAAGTTGTAACTTATTAAACAATATAGGATAATTGGTTTTCATTATATCTAAAAACTCTTTATCCATTAAACTTTTCTCTGTAAGACTTTGAATATATTCATTCTTATCAGATTCATAGCATTTCTCAAGTTCAGCGAATAATTCCTCTGTACCTATAAGACCAAGCTGATATTCATATAAAGCCTTAGTCATTTCAGGATATTTATCTTCAGGAAATGCATCATTAATCTTTGATAAGTTGTCTGCTGATATACGACCTGTTTCTGAAATTTCTTCATTAATAGAAGAAAGAAGTTCTGCATTATCAGTGAGAGATTGAAGAGAATCATTGAGTGATTTAAAATCTGTTGAAAAAGTGTTTGATTTATCTGATATTAAATTTTGAATGTATTTTTCTTCTGCTTCAGCAGCACTATTCGCAGCCTGTGCAATTTTTAACCATTTGTCAACTTCTTCTTGAGTATTGATAGAATTCTCTTTAAAGAAAACAGTAGGATCATAGCCATTGAATTTATCTTTCGTTTTTGCAATAGCGTCATCATACTGTTTCTGCAATGTTTCGGTTTCTTCAGATTGTGGCTTGAGAGCAATTACAACTGCACTACCTTCACCAAAGTAATCTTGAATCTGTTGCAGATAGTTTGATTTTTCGCTAGGTGTTAATTCTGTATTTGTAAATACTTCGGAAAGTGCTTTTGAAATTACAGGGTCATCTTTCACATTATTGATTTCAAATAAAATATTACGTCTTAAATATTCACTAACATAATTCCAATCTCCACGTTTATCTTCTGGAAGTGTAGAAAAGTCAAAATTAAATAACATTTCTTGAATAGCCGACTGCAAACCTCTATCTTCAATTTGATTATACGAAAATTCAGTTTGTAACCAAGTGTTCAGATATGAGTCTATAGATGACTTTTCACCTTCTAATTGTTGTTGTGCGTATTTTAAATTTTCTCTTGCAGTTTCCAATTTAGATGTGAAAGCTGTATCGATATCGCCAGTCGCTTCAATTAGAATACCAGAAAAATCTTTCCCACCAAATTGATTTGGCTTCCAAATTTTTGATTCTTTGTATGCTATTCCAAGGTCTTTTAGTGCTTGTGTATATTCATTTATTCCTATAGTAACATCTTCACCATTTTCATTATCAAAAGTAGCAAAAGGTTCTCCACCTTTAGTTGTATCAAAAGCCAAACTTGAAGTTCCGTATGTTTCTATTTGATGATAAGCATTATTAATCTTATCAAATTCATTTTTGGCATTTTTAACTTTTTGCTCTGCGTCAGAAACATCTTGTGCATAACCTTTAAATACATCAGGAAATTCTTCCATCATCTTTTGATTAGCAAGTTCTTTTTCTTTTTGAATTAAATCGTCTAAAGAACCGACTATTGTATTAACATCACCAGATAAATCTAAAATAGCATTGCCGTTATCATCATAGTTCTTAGTTAAAGATGGAAATATTTCTGCTAATTGATTGCTTAAATTAAGGAATTCTTCGTACTCTTCGTTACTAAGTGTACCTTGGCTTTGAGTTATTTTACCAAGATTTTCTACTTCCTGTGCGAGTTCTGCATATCTGCTTTTTACATTTTCTACCGTTTCAGTATTTGTTTTCAAACTATCACTAATAGAATTTATATTATCAGCAGCTTCCTGAGCCTTTTGTGTTATTTCTTCTGATTTATTTATCCATGTTGTAAATGCAGAAATTAGTCCTGTAACAATAAAAGATATACCCATTGTCATTGCAGCATTCAATGCAGTTGTGGCAACTGTCAAACCGATTGTTTTAGCAGTGGATGCAACTAATGAAACACCATAACCACGTAAACCAGCAGTTGAACCATTTAATCCAATAAGGTATGCACCGAGTTTATTATTTGTTGCACCAACAGCGGTTGCAAATACTTGTTGCTCTTTTTGACTGACAGTTCCTAATGCATTATACTGTTTTATTGCATTTGATACTTTAGTAAATCCTGCAATACTTCCTTGCAAAGAAACATTGTATCCAGCCATTGAAGCGTTAGACCCTTTAATACTTGTAAGGTACGCCTTTAAGCTATCATCAGATTGTGATAGCAATCTTTTCCATCCTTGTTGTGTTAATGAATTATGTTGTATTGCTAAGTTATATTTATTTATAACACTTCTGGCATTTTTAAAAGGCTGTACAACTTCGTTATTTATAGCAGAACTTGTACCAGCAAACCATGATTTAATTGTTTCTTGTTTGAATATCGTACTATTTAAATTTGCCAATTGTGTAAGTTTGGCTATACTACTTTATAGATAAATAGTTTTATTTCTATTATATGGACTAGCAGTAAACCGTTATATGAAGTAACGGTTATCATATCTAAGTGTGGAGCTTAGACATTGAAATTCATGGTTATATTTGGTATAATACCTGTTACTAAAAAAGGAGTTGATACAAACTATGAAAAATAAATTTAATGTCTTAATGATATTATTAGCAATTATAATAATATCATTAACAGGGTGTTCTAAATATGAGAAAGATGAAAGTTATACTACAGATATATATGGGTCTTATAAAAAAAATATTGAGGCATTTGTTTCTGATGATGCAAATCAAATTACAGAAGATACAAAGTATTCATACTATTTATCTGAAAAATACGAATTAAACGCAGATGATACTTATCTATATACTGTTAAAGAAATTATTTACAATGATACAACAAAAGATAATTTTGATGATGGTAAAATCTTATCAATCGAAGAAATCTCTAGTGATATAACTCAAATTATAATAGACCGAGAAATTACAGAATGGGCTACAGGAGAAACTTCAAACGACATTATATACAAATATAAAAATATGCTAGGTGATTTTTACGAAACAGAAGTTCCAAAGGGTAAAACATTTGAATTACACCTAAATGATTATGCTTGGTTTGACGAAGAAGGTCAATACCATTTATGTAACGGCGATAATTGCGAATGCGATACTTCAAGTCCAAAATACATCAGAAAAGACAATATTATATACTTTCAATCAATGGACGAAGAACATAAAAACTGTTATACAATAGGTATGTATATTGTGAATAATGGCATTTTCTTTCCCGAACTATACAAAGAAAATTAACAAGTATGAACTGTCATTAAATTGGCAGTTCTTTTTTAGTACAATATTCATCAAAAGAACTTGTAATTGTTTTAAATATCGTACTATTTACATTTAAGCAAGTAGTATTGTGGAGATACTATTCAAGTATTTGCGGAGAATACTTGTGTTTTAAGCATTATGGAGATGCTTATTATATTTTAAATTTTGTGGTATTATGAAAATAAAAAAGGATGTGTTTAAAATATTGGAATATTGTGACAAGTGCGGTTGGATTTGGCAAGAAGATGATTGTATTCAAAAAGATACATTTTGCGAAATATGTAATAATAAATTAAAGCCTGTGCCAAACGAATACTTTGAAGACGAAAACTTCAAAATATTACTAAGTAAAAAAATGAAACAAAAACTACTTGAAGAGCTTGTTTTTACTTCTCCTAATTTTGACCAATATTATTTTGATAATGCAATAAATATTAAAGGACAAAAAGATGACGCTTTTAATGCTAAAATGGCTCATGGCAAAGCGATCCTAGAAGAGAAGAGCAGAGTACCAAAATGTCCCAGCTGTGGAAGCAGCAATATTTCCAAGATAGGAGTAATAAATAGAGCAGTATCTTTCACATTAGTTGGTATTGCAAGCAGTAAAATCGGTAAAACACATAAATGTAATCAATGCGGAACTACATGGTAATACATTAAAAAGTTACTAAACAGTTGTTCATATAAAAATTTTCTACCTTCTCATAACCTCCGATAGAAAGAGTCCACAATAATGTAAACGTAAAATATGAGATTTTTAACAGCAATTACTAACCGTTACACTCGGCAAAGCACAGACTATTCCTTACAGTATACAGCATTTCATCTTTATACCGCCCGCCCTGGTAGTCGTTGGGATTAGCACTCATCATGGTGAGATTTCCTCCTTAAAAGGATTTATGTACATTCTGTACGCTGTCATCTGCTCGTTATCTGAAGCACTGCATTTTTACAAAACTATCATGTCGCCACAATAGAAGAGTAGCAGTGTGTTTACAGATTTTCAAGACACTTAATTGCTAAAGTGTGTATCCATAATTTAGAGGGATACCATATCTGCTATGTATTCATACATACGGTGGTTTATTCCACTCGGGATTAAATCGTGTATTTCACGAAGTATGATATATAAAACTTATACTTTGTATAAGAAACTTATACCATTGCAGGCATATGTGTATGAGGGACTGCATAATTTGCCCTACCTGCATTTTTTGTTCCGGATAACACACCGGCTAAAACACCGATACTATCTGATAATTCTAATTCTATATTTTCGCTTCCTGTTTTTTCAAGCACTTTGTTTATACCAAAATCCACAACACTGCTTACTGAAATACCATTTTTAAATTTATTCCACACATTTAATAATTCTTTTAATGAAACAGATATCTTATTGCTGCCGGAAACTGCCTCTTCAGCCTCTTTAGTACTAATAAGAGAGGAAACAATGCTTTTATAATTACTTCCGGAGCTAATCATCTTTTCATCAATTAAAAAATTCACCGGCACCTCAATCTCAGGAATTTTCCCAAGTTCCTTTATAACCTTTGGAAGAACTGTCTGTACCGACTTTAATAGCTTCTGGGCGTCTATCTCAGCTGGCAGGCTTACAGTCTGCTTATCAAGTGTTTTCTGGATTTTGGCGACATCATTTTTGATGCCGCTTGCGTCCAGAGTTGCCTTTAATGTTACTTCTGTATCACTCATTTTTGTGCTCTCCCCTTTCATTCGTCATTGTCTTTTAACGTCTCCATACGGGCATGCTCAATAAGGCTGTGAAGTTCCTCCGGCTCCATTTCCGCGATATAATCCATAATCTCAACAATTCTCACGCTGTTTTTCCTGAAATTCTCAACAGTTTTTGCTGCAGATGATACCGTTTTATTGAGTGGCGGAAGAGCAGCGGCAGCCATTTTTACAAGCTCCTTTTTAACTTTTTTTAAATTTCTTCTGTATTCAAAATAATTCCTGATTTTCTTAAACATAATTTACCTTCTTTCTTTGGAATTTCCAATAACACTGTACAGTTTCATCAAATAATCGCTTGGCACGCCGGAATTAAATATTTCCTCGGGTTTCAACGGCGTCAGTTCAACAGCCTCCTCCGAGTTAATTATTGGACTCATCTCCTCCATAAATGCTTTCCATAACTCATCATCCTGAGGGCTGACCTCAATGTTTCCTTTGTCATCCGTTTTTCCGTATTTGCGTATAGCGTCATTTTTAACAGTTTCATAGTTCATAATATAAGGCTCAAAACTTTTCATAATTCCAAGCAGTTTAAATTTGAGAAGAGGAGATACCTCCAGCCTTTCATTGTCAATAATTGCTTTTATAACACTGTTGATATTTAAAATTTCCATAAGTTTGATTTTCTTTTTCATAGTACCTCATTTCTGCGCTGTTTTTTGCGCATCTTAAGTTTGTGCCGGATGAGCGTGCACAAACTTGTCAATGGGGTGTTTTTAACAGCCCCTTTTTACCTCATTTCCGCGCTTTGCCTATATACCGCGTTTATATAACCTCAATATCCGATGTTCTGACCGCGTCAAACAAATCTCCGTTGTGATACAAAACAGCTCTGTCACCGTTTATTTCTCCGACGTCATAACCGTCATCATTAAAATATGCAGTTATCGGAACTCCATTATAATTTGTGTCTCCGGTAAATCTGACCTTTGAACTGTAAAATGATGTATTATCTTCCTGAACTTCCGAAGCATTATTTATAGCCTCATCGTTAACCCAGCCTGTTCCGTCGTTAATAAGATAAGGATTTCTCGCTCCCGGTATTACCTTTGTGACAGTGCCCTCAGAAATTGCAGGCTTTAGAGCCTCCTGCGAATCCGATGAGGTATAAATAGAAGAGTAAGAAACATAATCTCCCACATGATATTTTGTGTCGCAGGATGTGCCTGACTCTGCGCCGCCGGCTGCTGTGTCCTGAGCGTTCCCTATTGCTCCTTCCGGCTCTGCATAGCATATATTTACATCGAGATGAGCCGGGGCTCCCTCTATATTCCCTTCCGTAGACGTGTACTGCCACATTACCGTATTAAATCCGTCAACCTCAAATTT
>CASFUI010000334.1 GCA_949297565.1 uncultured Eubacteriales bacterium | reverse complement strand
GGAAGGCCTTAAGGAATGGGTTTGGGAGATGCGTTGGCGAAAAGCGATGAGTAGCCGGCGACGTGACCTCACGTTACAGGGGTATGATATCAGAGCACAGGCTTCGGTATCGGAATGAGGCGGAATTATTGAGCAAACGGTGGCATATCCAGTTTTGGATATGCTTTTTTTTCCGCAAATAAGGGTGGCACCGCGGTTAATCGTCCCTGACGGCATATAATATGCTGTCGGGGATTATTTTTTTGTCGAAATGGAGGATTGAGATGAAAAGAATTTTAAGGGCATACAAAAAAACGGTGAGTATTGTTAATGAGACTGCAGTGTGGCTGTATGAAAATCTCGGAAGTGACAGGATAGGCTTCCTTATGGAGAGCAATGAGAAGGAGAGCGGAAAGTATACATTTATGGGGGTTGACCCGGAGGCGCTTGTGCAGACAAAAGGAGACGCTCTTGTAATAACAGGGAGAAACGGAAATGTCACGGAGCTTAACGGAAATCCGCTTGAGCTTTTGAAGGAATATTTCAGCTCGTTTGAGGTGCGTTCAGACGATGCCGAAGACGAGTTTAACGGAGGGTTTGTCGGGAGTTTGGGCTATGATTTTATAAGATATACCGAGAAGCTGCCCGATGAAAACGAGGATGAGACAGGCATTGAGACAATACAGCTTATGCTTGCGCTTAAATTTATAGCTGTCGACCATATGGCGGAGACATTTACGGCGGTTGTGCTTGACGAGGATACGCCGGAGGGAAGAAAGAGGGCCCTTTTAGAGGCACAGGCATTGATAGATGAGGCGAGAACGCCGAATAAAGAAAGAAGCCCTGAGTCAGAAACAAAGAAGCGGCATGACGGAATAATTTTAAAGAAATCAGATACTCTTGAAGAGTATTCGAAAAAGGTTGAGAGAATAAAAGAGTATATACGTGAGGGGCATATTTTTCAGACGGTGCTTTCGCAGCGCTGGACCATTCAGACAAAACAGAGCGGGTTTGAGCTTTATAAACAGCTCAGGGTTTTAAATCCTTCGCCGTATCTCTACTATTATAATTTCGGGGATTTTGAGATTATAGGAAGCTCGCCGGAAATGATTGTGAAGCAGACCGGCTCAAAGGTATATACCTGTCCTATCGCGGGAACAAGAAGGAGAGGGAAAACTGCCGAGGAGGATAAGAGACTTGAGGAGGAGCTGCTGTCCGATGAAAAAGAAAAGGCGGAACATGTTATGCTTGTGGATTTGGCAAGAAACGATATGGGAAGGGTATCGCAGATTGGAAGCGTAAAGGTTTCTGAGTTTATGAGAGTTCAGAGATATTCTCATGTGATGCATATTGTATCTCTCGTGGAGGGAAAGAAGAACGGTGCGTATCATCCGTTTGACATGGTTTCGTCGTTTCTTCCTGCGGGAACATTAAGCGGCGCTCCTAAAATAAGGGCAATGGAGATTATAGATGAGCTTGAGACAGTCAGGCGCGGGCTGTACGGCGGCGCGACAGGGTATCTCGCATTTGACGGAAATATGAATTTCTGCATTACCATTAGGACGATGATTAAAAAGGGCGATATGGTATATCTTCAGGCAGGCGCAGGTATTGTGGCTGACTCCGTGCCGGAAAATGAATATCAGGAGTGCTGCAATAAGGTAATGGCACTGGCAAAAACGCTGGTTGAGGAGGAGAATTTATGATTTTACTAATCGACAATTATGATTCATTCACATATAATCTGTATCAGTATATAGGTACTTTTAACAGCGACATAAGAGTTGTAAGAAATGACTGTATTACAGCGGATGATATAGAAGCTATGATGCCTGAGCGCATAGTGATCTCTCCGGGACCTAAAAGTCCCAAAGAGGCAGGGATATGTCTTGAGGTCATAAGGCGCTTTGCTCCGAAGCTTCCGATACTGGGAATTTGTCTCGGTCATCAGTGCATAGGAGAGGCATTCGGGGCAACAGTCGCACACGCAAAAAAGATATTTCACGGAAAACAGTCTCTTATCGAACATACAGGAAATGGTATTTTCGATGGGATAGCTTCTCCTGTCAGAGTTGCGAGATACCATTCGCTTGCAATTCTTCCACAGACAGTTCCCGACTGCCTTGAGGTGACTGCAAAGACTGACGACGGTGAGATTATGGCGGTAAGACACAGGGAATACAGAACGGCAGGGCTTCAGTTCCACCCTGAATCGATTTATACGGAGCATGGAAAGAGAATGATTGAGAATTTTGTCAATGACAGGATTTGAGAACGGAGGATAGATATGATTCTTGATGATATTG
>CASFUI010000333.1 GCA_949297565.1 uncultured Eubacteriales bacterium | reverse complement strand
TTCCGTTGGCATAGTATGACACATACCCCATCATGGCAAGATAAAGATTTGTAGATGTATTATTCATCGAAAAAAATGCAATCTGCCAGACATGAGCCCTGTTATGCTGTATTTTATTGTTGCGCTCGTCTCTGTAAACCGGCTCCATAAACACTCCCAAACCGCATAAATTACTGATATTTGTATTATTCCCGCCAAACATCTGCCAACATTATATAATTTTCCGGTACATTTTCATAGCTTTTTTTGCACAAATTTGTTGCTGATTTTATTTTTGATTTTAAAAAACGCTCAAAAAGCCCGAAAATAAGCAAAATCTCAAATCATAGTTTTGGAATTTTGCTTATTTTCAGGCTTTGCACAATTTTATCAAATCCCCTCACAGTCAAACGACGGAATAAAGCTCTCTGAAGCCGTATCTCCCTCCTGGATATATCCGTTTACAACTCCAAGCTCTATCGCATAGTCAACAACCTCATCATACTCCCGGCGTGTGACTTTTCTGTTTAGTTCGGGATATTTTTCAACCTGTGGAAGCGGTGTGTACTGATTCATAATACTTATATATATATTGTCTCCAAACGTCTCGTACAGATACTTTATAACCGCCTTTGAATCATTTACAAGACCAGGCAGTATAAGATGACGCACTATCATTCCTCGTGTCATAAGCCCATTTTCGTCAAACACCGGACTTCCCACCTGTCTGAACATCTCTTCCAGAGCTTTTGAGGCAGCTTCAAAATAATCGGAGGCGTTAGAATACTTAAACGACGCCTCCCTGCTGACATATTTCATATCAGGAAGATAAATATCCACAATGCCCTCAAGCATTTTGAGCGTTTCAACCGACTCATAGCCCCCGGTATTATATACGACAGGAAGTATCAGCCCGCTCCCCCTTGCCCTATTCACCGCCGTTATTATCTGCGGGACGTAATGTGAAGGAGTCACAAGATTTATATTGTCAGCCCCTTTATCCTGAAGCTCAAGAAATATCTCTGAGAGCCTCTCTTCAGAAATTACCTTCCCGGTATTTCCTGCTGCTATTTCACTGTTCTGACAGAAAACACACCTGAGCGTGCAGCCCGAAAAGAAAACTGTGCCCGAGCCGCCGGCTCCGCAGATGCAGGGCTCTTCCCACCTGTGCAGCGCTGCCCTCGCCGCGCGTATATTTGCCGTCATACGGCAGTATCCTTTTTCACCGTTTTCTCTGTCCGCCCCGCAGCTTCTGGGACATAACATACATACGGACATTTTTATCCTCCGTTCTGTGATTTTTATTTATCAGCCTTCATCATCTCTTCAAGCTTCGCAAACGCCTCTTTTATTCCTCCTACCTCGTTGACAAGTCCTTTCTCAACTGCCTCCTGTCCTACGAGAATAGTTCCCAGATCCTTTGTCAGTATTCCCGTATTCATCATCATTCTCTCCAGCTCCTCAGCTGAAACATGGGAATGTGTTGATATAAAATGGACAATTCTGTCCTGTATCATCTTAAAATAGTCAAAGGTCTTAGGCGCGCCGATTATTGTGCCGTTCATTCTAACCGGATGAATAATCATTGTCGCCGTAGGCGCTATAAAGCTGTAATCGGTGCTCACCGCAAGCGGCACGCCTATACTGTGAGAATCTCCGAGTACAAGCGAGACCGTAGGCTTTGACATTGAAGCAATCATCTCAGCAAGCGCAAGACCTGCACTCACATCTCCTCCGACTGTATTTATAAGAAATAACACACCGCAGATTTCATCGTCATCTTCTATGGACGCAAGCTGCGGCAGTATATGCTCATACTTTGTCGACTTGCTCGTCGCCGGAAGCACATCATGCCCTTCTATCTCGCCTATAATAGTCATTAAATGTATTTTACCATGTTTTTTGTTATTCTCAAGCACTACCTGCCCGTAATCCTGGATTTTATTATCCTTTCGCTCGTCGCGCTGGGAAGAATCACCGTTTCCCCTGCCCTTCTTTGCGTTCATATCCGCGCTGTTTTCCTGCTCTGCCAACTTTTGTCTCCCCGCTTTCATAAATAATTAAATTTGTATTCTCTTATATTTTGCAACAAAGAAAGCGGATTTATTCAGCGCAAAAGCTTCAGGATATTCATTTTTTATGAAATAAAAAAAGTTAAAAATTATCTTTACTTTTTTTAATTATAGTGATATTATATTTCTCGTGTCATGATTACTTTTGACACATTTAATCGTACATGTGCTACCATGGCTCAGTCGGTAGAGCGTCTCACTCGTAATGAGAAGGTCGCCGGTTCGATTCCGGCTGGTAGCTCTTATTTTTTAAGCGGTGCTTTACAGCACCGCTTTTTATCGTGTTGCCCCGTCTATGGCGTTTGCAAACCTCTGCTCTATTTCATTAGTCAGCTCGGAAATGTACTTTTCATTGTGTACCGGGTCAGGTATACGTTTGTCGTATGCGACAAATCCGCCTGCCATGTTTTCGTGTCCGCCTCCGCCTCCGATGCCTTCAAGCGCAGTATTGGCAACCTTTCCGGCGTTAATGGAACCGCCGCTTCTCACGGAGATTTTAATTCCGTCGTCCTTAACAGAATACACCACTGTATTGTCGGTGGTGTCCAGCATCATTATAAAATCGGATATCGCAGCTATAAGCGGCTCCTGACAGTTATATCCAGCATTCGCGAACGCAGTTTTCCCATACATTTTAATACTGTTGATTGCGGACGCATAAGCCTTTAAATCCGACTGTCTCATCACATTGCTGTCAAGCTCAGTAAGTTTTTTTCTGTCAGCAAGGTTATACAG
>CASFUI010000332.1 GCA_949297565.1 uncultured Eubacteriales bacterium | reverse complement strand
TCCTTGTATCAGCCACAGAAACAATAGGCGATACCTCAGCACTCGCGTCCGCAGGTCTTGGCAGAGATGCTACTCTCAGGGAAACCTCCGGCTCTATCGCCTGCGACGGCTTTATCAGCGCCCTTTCTTCTTTATTCGGATGTCTTCCTATCACGTCGTTCAGCCAGAATGTCGGACTTGTTGCAATGACAAAGGTTGTAAACAGATTTGCGATAGGCGCAGGCGCCGTAATAATGATACTTGCAGGTATTTTCCCGATATTCGGCTCACTGCTTGCCACGCTGCCCGAAGCGGTTCTGGGCGGCTGTACGCTTATGATGTTCGGAAATATCGTGATAAGCGGTCTTCAGATGATTGAAAAATGCGGCTTCACGCAGAGAAATATAACTATTGCCGCGCTCTCTCTGAGCATCGGTATAGGCTTTACGCAGGTGCCTGAAATTTTCAGCATTTTCCCGCAAATCGTCAGAACTATTTTTGCAGAAAACTGCGTTGCCGTCGTATTTATAGTCTCAATTATTTTAAATCTTGTCCTTCCTAAAAATATGGAGGCAGTTAAAAATTAATTTTTTGCCGGCTGATTCTGCCGGCAAATCTGCTCTCCTCTGACCGGCTTATAGCGCTTAAGAACATTATCATCAAGATTTTCCAGATTCATATCAACCGCTGTAATACGGTGATTATCATAGCTCGTATAATAGTAAATCCCCTTATCCGCATTGCAGCATGACGTATAAATAGTTATCTCATATTTTCCGTCAGGCGTCTCACAGCAGCCTCTCTGCTGTGAAACCGCACCGAGAATATGAAAAAACTGATTTACGCTCTCCTCCTCCGAAGTACCTGACACAGAGTTCATTTTTGTAAATACCGCTCTGACAAAGCGCGATGCCGACGACAGGTCTCCCGGAAGCCCTATCGCTCCCATTCCCCTGCTGTACGCCTCAAGCGACAATTTGGACGAAAAATGATTTTCCGGCTCCCCCGGCGACAGTCTCATATAATTATTGAGCTGAAAAAGCTGCATATCAAACGGAGGATTGTTTGTAAGCACTCCGACAGGATTATCATATATCTTCAGCCCGCTCTCCACCGCCTCAACCGTGACCGCCTCGTTTGAATCCGCCACAATCCAGTGAAGCTGCGCGGACGGCAGTTTCGGACTGAAAGGCGTTCCTACAAGATTTATTCGGGACAGAAGCTCTCTTGCCTCGCTGACGCTCGCGCACTTTCCAAGCACCCACGGAATAAATTCAAACTGCGCCACATTTTCCAAATATGTTCCATTGTCCGAACGACTCTCTGCAACATCCCGGTACACGGCATTTCCGACAAAATTAAGTCCTGCCATACACACGCCTTTTTCATTTACCGCATCGTAATAAAGCGGATAATTACTATCGACATGAGCCATTCCAATCATCGCATAGTGTTCATCTAAACTGCCCATATAACGAAAATTAAACTCATAATTTCTAGGCGTGACTACAATCTCCTCACCAAATGAAAAATCATAATCAAGCGTTCTTCCGAAATAAAAATCTTTTGTTTTGTATGTCACAGCCGTACACATTATGCCGCCCTCCCAAAATTATTTTTTGCACGCGAAATAAATATATTTATTATTATTCTGCTTATTACTTTTAATATTATTCGGAAAAACAAACCATAACCGGCATCCATGCATACCCAAATTCAGCCTGCGGCGCTTTTTATCGTATTCTGTTATTTTCCTTCAGCCAAATAACGGTATCCCGTATTGTCTCTTTTAAATCCCTGTTCCTATACTCCAATTCTTTTTTGGCTTTCTCATTTGAAAAGTTAGAATTAGAGCATATTGTATAAAGAGAATATTTTGTATACAACGGCGGCTGTCTTAATATTGAGTAATATATCTCAGACAGCGGCGCGGTCAGCTTCGCAAGCCACATCGGAAGTACTGTCTTTATCTTTTTTGTTTTTCTGACTTCGCTCACCGTGTCTAACAGTTCCTTTATTTCTACATATCTGTTTGAGAGAATATAACACTCTCCGCGTTTGCCTCTATGACAGGCATTTATGACTCCGTCCGCCACATCCCTTACATCCACAAAGTCATACCCGCCTCTGACACATGCCTTCAATCTTCCGTTCGCAAAATCTATTATTAACTGTGTCAAATGACTGTTCCCGAAATCATACGGCCCTATCATGCCAGACGGGTGAACAATACACGCATTCAAATTTTTCTTTCTTACCGTTTCTAAAACATAATCTGCAATCTCTGCTTTCGTTTTGGCATATTGCCCCTCTACTCTCGCCGGCTCGAACTTACTTACTTCTGTTATTATTTCATTATGTGGTTTTTCCGGAATGGCATGAACGCTGCTTACATAAACCAATTTGGCACCTTTTTGCAGTACTCTCTCAATAATATTTTTTGTTCCGTTTACATTTACCTCATACACTTTCGGGTTATATTTTGATTTAATATATACAATCGCCGCACAATGAATTACATATAGCTCCGCATTTTCAGGCGTCTCAAATATAGCGCTTAAAGTCTCTTTTTTCGTCACATCTCCCTTGTAGATTTTACAATCCAGCCCGTTAAGGGAATTAATTTTATCTTCCGGCAGTACCAAAGCACGAACTTCATTTTCTTTATCTTTTACTAATTTTCTGACAATATTATTTCCCAAAAAGCCGTTAGCGCCCGTAACTATGTATATCTTTTTCAAAGCTGCTGCACCTCCTTTTTCATGCTGTATTTTAACAAGTAATAAATATCTTTATACATATTATACCATTTCCGCTTGTCCATATCCACCCGTGTATATACTCAAGTACGCATATCGACAGTACTTTTCATAAACACTTGCAATAAATATACTGATGATTTATAATATTTATATGATTGTATTTTTGTTATCAAAAATTTTTACATACACCAGCAAAAACAATAGCATTATATTAATCTCAAATAATTTCAGAGCTAAGGACAGCGTTATGATTTCACGGAGGATTTATTCACACGTAAACATAACGCTGTTTTTAAAATTATAAATAATTTATATTTCACTTGCTGCTAAACGGATAGTAATGCAGTCCCGTCTGCCGGACTGTTTTCAGAAAGACTAACTATTAAAAGTCAAGTCTAAAATAAAGATTTTATGAATGAATTGCGAAAACGCATTTCAGATATATTTGTACCTTGAAAATTGCATGACAAACAGAGCATCGCATATCGGTGCTCAAAGAGAGGGTTAT
>CASFUI010000331.1 GCA_949297565.1 uncultured Eubacteriales bacterium | reverse complement strand
ATAAGTCTTTTAAAGACAACGGCAACAGCCAGAATGGCGCTTATTCCCTGGCAGATAAAGGTTGCCCATGCAACGCCTGCCACACCCATGCTGAATGCAGTTACAAACAGAATATCAGCAAATATATTTGCAACGGACGATACGGCTAAAAATATAAAAGGCGTTTTTGAATCGCCAAGCGCTGAAAATATACCTGTTGCCATATTATAAAAAAACATAAACGGCAGTCCGTATATATAAATATCCAAATAAATCTGTGAGTCAGCAAGAATTGTTTCCGGCGTTTTTATTAGTCTGAGCAGACTGTTTGTAAAAATAATTCCGATAAGCATTAAAACAGCACAGAGTACAGCAGTCGCTGTCATTGCGGTATATACGGCAGTTTTCATGTTTCGGTAATCCTTAGCGCCGAAGAACTGTGAAACAATAACGGAACAGCCTATATTGCACCCAAAGGCAAATGCAATGAAAATAAGCGTTATCTCATAGCTGTTTCCGACAGCGGCAAGCGCGTTTTCACCTATAAATTTTCCGGCAACAAGGCTGTCTGCTATGTTATAGAGCTGTTGAAATATAATGCTTCCAAACAGCGGCAGACAGAATTTCCAAAGGACTGTTTCCGGTTTTCCTACAGTTAAATCTTTATTCATGACAGTCTCCGTTCCGGAGCGTATATTACGGCATTTTCCCACTTTTGATAAAAAATTTTTTTATTGGTACCTGATATTAAAGCTTATCTGTGACGCTCCTGCACAGACAGCCAAACTGAAATAAAACAGCTTATTTAGTATATCGCGAAGAATAAATTTGTCAAATCAAATCTAAAAATGTTGATAATTTTATTAAAAAACTATAAAATATTAATATCATTTTAAATTTGGAGGAAAATTTAAAAAATGGAAAAGTTTTTTAAGGTAAGGGAGCATGGCTCAACCGTCAAAATTGAGATAATGGCGGGAATTACAACATTTATGGCAATGGCTTACATTCTTATGGTTAATGCCGAAATGTTCGCTGAACTTGAAGGGGTTTCCTACAATGCGATTTATATTGCAACCGCGCTGTCAGCGGTAATAGGAACATTTTTAATGGCGTTTCTTGCGAATCTGCCGCTGGGACTTGCTTCAGGAATGGGGCTGAACGCTTTTTTTGTGTATACAGCCTGTTTCACATTTGGATTGTCATACGCGAACGCATTAGTACTTGTTCTTTTGGACGGTATAGTAT
This sequence comes from uncultured Eubacteriales bacterium, assembly GCA_949297565.1. Taxonomy (GTDB): domain Bacteria; phylum Bacillota; class Clostridia; order Lachnospirales; family Lachnospiraceae; genus Lachnospira. The sequence continues at coordinate 11,498 of CASFUI010000331.1, read as the reverse complement.
TTGTGCTGCTCACGGTTACAGGAATACGTACAAAGCTGTTTTCGGCAATTCCGGACTGTGTAAGAATAGCAATTCCGGCAGGTATCGGTCTCTTTATTGCGTTTTTGGGACTTCAGAATGCAGGAATTGTTGTCAGTAAAGAATCTACCTGTGTTGACCTTGCATCGTTTAACCTGTTAAACGGAAATGCGACATGGGCTGATATTATGCCAAGAATTGTCACGCTTGCCGCGCTTGTTATTATTGCTGTCATGACATACAGAAAAATTAAGGGTTCAGTGCTTTGGGGAATTCTCGGAGGAACAGTTATATATTATGTTTTAGGTTTTACTGTGCCGGGATTTTATGACGGTTTTTCGGACAAGCTGAATTTTAATCCGTTCAGCGCATTTGGCGCGTGGGCAAATGAGTCGTTCGGAAAGGTATTTACAGAAGGTTTTGACTTTTCGGGATACCTCTCAAATCACTCATCGGCAGATTTGATTTTGATTATAGCAACAACAGCTCTGGCTTTTTGTATGGTTGATATGTTTGATACGCTAGGAACTCTTTATGGGGCGTGCGCAAGAGGAAATATGCTCGACAAGGACGGAAATGTTCCTAATTTTGAGCAGGCAATGTTATCTGATGCAATAGCAACATGTACAGGCGCAATATGCGGAACTTCAACAGTAACAACATTTGTTGAGTCATCTTCAGGAGTAGCTGAAGGCGGAAGGACAGGCTTGTCGGCGTTTACCACAGGTGTGTTGTTTTTCATTGCTATGTTTTTAAGTCCTGTAGCGGCTCTTATTCCGGGAAACGCAACCGCGGCGGCGCTCATTTATGTTGGTGTTCTTATGATGGGATGTGTCACTAATATAGACTGGAATGATATTTCCGTCGCCGTTCCGTCATTTTTGACTATTGCATTTATGGCGTTCACCTATAATATCAGCTATGGTATTGCCTTTGGTATGATTTCTTATATCTTCATTAAATTATTTACCGGAAGAGTGAGGGAAATCAAGGCATTTACATGGGTTATCGCGGTATTATTTACGCTTATGTTCTTCCTGACTCATTGATGTCGGGGGGATGTAATAATAGCTTTTGTATTTTTTTACAAACAATAACTTCCTTTGTAATATTTTTGATTTATTTTGAAATAATTAATAAATTTGTTTTAAATGTTTTGAAATAAATGCAAAAAATATGTAAATTTTTTCAAAATATAACAATGTTCAGTAGAGATTATTTATTGTATTTGTATAATGAAATTGTCTTGTAATATTGTACAAATATAAAATACAAAGGAGGTTAATCTATGAGAAAAAGTTTCAAAAAAATGGTTTCGCTTGGTTTAAGCGTGGCTGTTTCTGCAGGATTGATTGCCGGAGTCTGCAGTTTGTCAAAACCTGTGCAGGAAATTTATGCTGCGCAGGAAGAAGTTGAGCTATCTGATTTGGTTATTAAGTTTCTTGGAATTCCGGAGTACGAGCCGAACAGATACACTAAGAGCAATGGGGGAAAATGGGCGCCTGAAGAACTTGAAAAGGGTTTACTTATTAAAGCCGATATGGTTTTAGGGGAGGGAAATCCTGAGGGTATGATGGCGCCTTTAAAGCACTCTTTCGCTGATATTACGGCAACAGTAGATGATAATCAGGCGACAGGTGACATTGTAATTACTTATAACGGTCTTACTTTGAAAATGAAGGCAGGCAGTACAGAAGCCACATTGGATAATGGCAAAGAGACAAAAACACTGACAATGAGGCAGGAGCTTGCTCCATACTTTAAAGCAGTGGAGGGGGAAACCGCAGAGGACGGCGGACAGTATTATGCATGTTACCTTCCTGTAAAATTTACAGCTGAGGCGCTTGGCGGCAGTGTTATCTGGAATGAGCCGATGCACCGTTTGGAGATGGCGTTTGCCCTGTATTATTCAGATGCAGCAGTACAGCCCGATATTAACTCAAACAGCAATTATACAACTAAAAAACTTGAGGGTGGCGGAATCTCTTATGATACTCTGCTTGGCAGGGCAGAGGACAGCGATCCGGCTGTCGCAGCCCAAAATATTGCCGATATGATGAAAGCCGGAGTTACTATTGTTAATCCGGTATATCAGAATTCTGACGGCGGCTGGGGAAAGACAAATGTAGACTATGATTTGTTAAGCGATACATTTGCGGCAAAATATACTCATGCGTATTCCACATTTGACAACGGCTCTACACATGGACATATTAAGTTTCTGGCAAGGCTTCTTAAGCTGACAAAGGAAAAACCTGACCTGTTTAAGGATTATGCACAGGAACTTGATACTATTGAGAAGGGCTTCTGGAAGGCTGTAAGATACCTGATTGACGCGCAGAACGATGCCGGCGGATGGCCGCAGTATTATCCATACGGAGTGGGATATTTTAAGAATATAACTTTCAATGATAATGCTATGCCTGATGTTCTTGAGGTTGTATATGCTCTGACAAATGAAGAAGGACTTATGAGCAGTTCTCTTTGTGAGGACTTTGCGTGGGCAAGAGAGGCTATGCGTAATTCAAGCAAATATGCTGTTGATGCAGGTGTAACTGAGGCTGAGCTTAAGTCTTTGTGGGATGACGGACTCGCGTTTACGTTATCGGCTCAGGTTAAGATAGACGGAGTTTTAACCGGATGGTCACAGCAGTATGAGCCGACGGCAGATACAGCTGTCCCGGCAGGCGGAAGAGCCTTTGAGCTGGCTTCTGTTTCACCAAATGAGAGCAATGCAGTTCTTTCTGTTCTGACAAATATTATTAATCCGTCTGATGAAGTTAAAACAGCTATAGAAAGCTATACGCAATGGGTTCAGACCATAAGCTTTACAGGCTATACGATGAAAAATATAAGTGACAGAACAAGAGAGCTTGGCAAAGACAGACTTCTGGTTAAGGATGGAAGCACAAAGGCTACATGGGGACGTTTTTATGGTCTTGATACCACAGGAGAGTATTACGGAGTTGATATAAGCAATAAGCTTACAGAAGGAAAATATTATCCGATATTTGCGGGACGTGACGGTGTAGCTCAGCTTACTATGAACATAGGTATGAGTGAGAGAAGAAGCGGTTACTCATATGTAAATACCAATGCAGGAACAACTGCAAAGAGTACATATGATAAATGGGTCGAAGCAATGAACAACTAAGATAAGGAGGACATAAAGATGATAAAAAAGTTTAAAAAAGTTTTTGTGGGAATTATGGCTGCCTCTTTGTTAGTAGGTGCAGTTGCATTTTCACCTGTAAATATAAATTTGAATGCTGCGACAATCAGTAAAGGCGATTTTGATTTTTCTACTATGACCGTAAGAAGAGTATGGTTTAATACATATGACCCTGTCTTTCTTATTGATAACTATCAGAGAGTATGGCTCGATGACAATGTAAATGTAAAGGCTTATGGTGATTATAAAGATACAACTTCAACAGGAGATTTTATGGCGCCGATGGAAGAGATGTTTTCAAGAATCGGAGTGTCTTATGTTGAAGATGGCAATAATATTACTATCTCTATGAACGGACAGGTATTAAAGCTGACCATTGGCTCAAAGGACGTTGTCCTCGACGGAAAAACAATATCAAATGCGCTTACTGATGCGCAGGTTCCTGTAAAGGTAAATGTTAAAGAAAATTTTGGGGATTTTAATACGTATCTTGCAGAGGATTATTTTGTTACATATCTTCCGGCAGCTTATATTCTTAATCTTTTTGGAGCAGATATGTATGTAGACAGCAATGTACAAAGTCTCTATGCTGCAGTTCCTATATTTAAAACTGATTTAACGCCTTCATATGACACGGTAGCTAAGGGCTATGGGTACAGATATGATGAGTTTTTGGAGGGAGCGTTAAATGATGAGTATGAGCTTTTGACAAGCATAGCTGACAATATTGTGGCGCTTCAGAATGAAGACGGAGGTTTTTGTCTGCTTCCTGATAATATTGATTTGACTCAGGACAATCTTGCATCAAAGCTTGGCTCCTTAAAGGATGATTCGTCGTTAGAAAACGGCTCGACAGTTGCTCAGTTAAGATACCTTGCAAAATATATCACAGAAAATAAACCTGATGATGACAGGTATAAGAACGCCTTTTTTAAGGGCTTGGATTTTCTTTTGAATAATCAGCGTGCTAACGGCGGATGGTGTATGGAGCCGGCATCTGCAAAGGGGTTTAACGGCAACACTGAAATCGGAAATAAAGTAACAACAGAAGTACTTACTCTTTTGCAGGATATTGCGGTTTTAAACAATCAGAATTTTGTATTTGTAAGAAAGTCTGTGGATATTTCACCGATAAAGAGCGCGTTAGAAAAAGGCAATAATTTTATTGTATCAAGTCAGCTTTCTGAAAACGGAACTAAATCAGGCTGGGCTACACAGGTTAAAGATGACAACACAGTTACAATGGGACGTACATATGAAAGGGAGTCTGTAAGTTCATTTACAACAAAGGATGTCGTTGATTACCTTATGAGTGTACATAATCCTTCTGCTCAGATGATAGATGCTGTTACAAGTGCGGTTGCGTGGCTTAAAGAAGTAAAAATTGAAGATAAGGAGCTGCAGATAGTTAATGATACGTCTATGAATAATGGTTTTGACGTATATCTTGTAGACGGAGCTGGTACATGGGCATCAAATTATGTTTATGATGAAGCTTCAAATTCATATCGTCCATTGTATTCAGATGTTGATCCTGACAAGTCAGACCAGAAGCTTGTAAATGTATGGGAGCCATATACATATGGCAGTGATGAAATCCTGTATGCTACAAGAACTTCTATAAGATATTATGACAATAGTCTTGCAGATGAAATTATTGATGAGGGATATGACGTATGGCTTTCATATATTGCAAACGGGTTCCCTGATATACCGCAGGACCCGTCAGATCCTGAAGTTCCGGAGGAGCCAACAGGCCCGTCTAATCCGTCAGACACATCTAATCCATCAGATGGCGCAGATACGGGAGACGGAGATTCTATCTCAACAGGTGATTCTTCAAATATTATACTTTTTGGTATAATTTGTGGCGGTTCATTAATAATTATTGCAGGTTACGGCTTGTTTGTGGTTTATAACAAAAAGAAAAATACAACTTTATATAAGTAATTTATTATAATGTAGTTTTGGTAAAATAGAAAACGACAGCTCGGTTGTACGGGCTGTCGTTTTTTGGATGAAAGCAAATAATGATTTCTGCGGTCTATAATAATTGACGAATTATAAAATGTTGTTATAATAGACACAAATAATTTGATTGGAGATATGTATGTCTGATAACAGAAGAAACAGCATTCGTGAGTATTTGCAGGATAATATATTGATAACAGACGGAGCAATGGGAACATTTTTTGCTTCAGTTTATGATACACAGGAGCTTCCGGAATTTTTTAATCTGCGTGAGCCGGAAAAGGTACAGCAGATACATGAAAAATATATCGTTAGCGGTGCTAAGCTTATACGGACTAACACTTATGCCAGCAACACAATAAGCCTGGGGTGTTCGATTGAAGAGGTGCTTGAAAATGTCAGAGCCGCTTGCGGAATTGCGAAAAGAGCTGTCGCGGGACGCGAGGATGTGTTTATTGCGGGAGATATAGGACCTGTTATTTATGATCATAATAATATGCAGGAACAGGTGAGCAGGGAGTACTCACAAATTGCGCGGGCTATGCTTGAATGCGGTGTAGATGCGATAATATTTGAAACATTTTCGGATATGTCGGATATACAGGAAGCTCTTTGTGAAATCAGGGATAACTCGGATGTATTTACAATAGTTCAGTTTGCTGTCAACCAGTTCGGTTACAGCGCTTCAGGGCTATCTGCAAAAAGGCTGATTACGGAGGCGGATTCCTGTGCATGCACAGATGCAGTCGGATTAAACTGCGGAGTCGGTCCCGGACATATGTGCAGTATTTTTGATAAAATGAAGCTTCACACAAAAAAATATATAACGGCGCTTCCTAATGCAGGCTACCCGCAGACCGTCAGCAACAGAATGATTTTTGCGGCTGACAATTCGGTGTATTTTTCACAGAAGGCAGAGGATATAGTCTCTCTTGGAATTAATATTATAGGGGGGTGCTGCGGCACAACACCTGAATACACTAAAAAGCTGTGTGAGAGACTTTCCGGCAAAAAGCCTGTCTCTAAGTCAGAGGAAGTAAATTCCGAAAAAAAAGAGGTTAAGGTCAGAGACAACGCGTTTTACAGGAAAAAAACAAATAATGAGAAGCTTATTGCTGTTGAGTTAGCGCCGCCTGTTGACAGTGATGACCAGAAGCTTATGGAGGCAGCACATATTTTACAGAAAAGCGGAGTTGACGTTTTGACATTTCCGGATTCTCCGTCGGGAAGAACGAGGGCGGATTCTGTTCTTATGGCGGAAAAGGTTGCAAAGGAAACAGGAATAGAAGTGATGCCTCATCTTTGCTGCAGGGATAAAAATGCCATTGCTATGCGCTCGCAGCTTTTGGGAGCTCATATTAACAATATTAATAATTTTCTTGTTATCACGGGAGATCCCGTTCCCTCAATGGTAAGGCAATCGGTAAAAGCAGTATTTAACTTTGACTCAGTTGGTCTAATGAATATTATACGTGATATGAACGAGAGCCAGTTTTCGGAGTCGCCTATTGTATATGGAGGAGCTATTAATCAGACGAGAAGAAATCTGGACGTGGAAATTTCAAGAGTTAAGAAAAAAATGGAAGCCGGAGCTACATTTTTCTTTACACAGCCTGTGTTTGATGATAATGGCGTTGCCCGTCTGAAACAGGTTAAAAATGAGACAGGGGCGAGAATACTTTGCGGAATTATGCCATTTGTCAGCCTTAAGAATGCCGTGTTTATGAAAAATGAAATGACGGGAATTGAGGTGTCTGATGAGATTATCTCACGTTACAGGAAATGTGTCACAAAAGAAGACGGGGAGGCAGTAGGAGTGCAGATTGCAAAAGAGGTTATAGCTAAAACGACGGATTTTGTTGACGGATATTATTTTTCGTTCCCGTTTAACAGGGTGTATCTGCTGGACAGGATTTTGTAACACTAAAAAAGCACTTCCCGGAGAAGAAGTGCTTTTTCAGTATTCTATTATTTTCTAATAGGGAGGAGAAAAAATCAAAGCTCTTTGTCTTTGAACAGTCTTTATAATACAGTAGAATTGTGTCTAAAATAAGACTATTTTCTGAATAAACCATAATAATCATTAAACAAATCATTATAAAATAATAAATAAATCATAAACTTGACTTGTATAATATTATTTTATTTGATATAATTGCTGTTATCAAAAGCAGTGTAATATAAATAATTATGCTGGAGTGACCGTGTAACAATTAAATATCTAATGTATGGGATGAGGGATATTCATGAACGAGGCGCAGATTCGGTATTTTATTCAGGTGGAAAAGGAAAAGGGCACATCTATGGATGAGCTTATATTTATTTTGAGTGACAATAATATTCCGATATATGAGATTTCTAATTTTTTGGATGTGTCTGTAAAATATGTAGAAATGCTTCTATCGGATGATTAGATTTTTTGTATTTGAAGAGGCAGGCTATGAAACGCAATCTGAAAAAAATGATTTCATATTATAAACCATATCTTGGCGTATTTTTCGCAGACATGTTTTTTGCAATCATGTCTGCTTTAATTGCGCTTATTATACCGTTAGTGGTAAGATATGTCACGTCTGATGTTATTTTTATGCCAGGTGATGAGGCAGTACGCCAAATTGCTGTTATTGGTGCTGTTATGACAGTTTTAGTAGCATTTCAGTGTTATTGCAATTATTTTATATCTAATTACGGACATGTCTGCGGAGCTCGAATGGAATATGACATGCGGGCTGAAATCTTTGACCATTATCAAAAACTGTCATTTACGTTTTATGATGACCAGAAGATTGGACAGCTTATGTCAAGAATTACATCAGATTTGTTCGATATTACGGAGCTTTTGCATCATGGACCGGAGAATATTGTAATATCAGTCATAAAAATCGCAGGCGCGTTTGTAATTCTTTCGCTTATCAGTCCATATCTTACTATTGCGGCCTTTGCGCTTGTTCCTGTTATGCTTGTCTATGCCGTGTTTTTTAACAAGAGAATGAAGAGGGCTTTTAAGCAGAACAGAGTTAAGATTGCGGATATAAATGCAAGAATAGAGGATAATCTTTCCGGTATCAGGGTTGTCAAGTCTTTTGCCAATGAGGCTGTTGAAAATGAGAAGTTTAAAGAGGGAAATGACGGTTTCCTATCAGCAAAAAGGAACAGCTATAAATATATGGGAGGTTATCAGGCGGGGCTGACCGCCTTTACTGCAATGATTAACGTATGCGTCATTGTTACAGGCGGTATTTTAATTACTAAAAATGTCATAAGCGTGACAGATTTGGTTACTTTTCTTCTTTACATCAACATTTTTACTGACCCGATAAAAACGCTTGTCGATTTTACGGAGCAGTTTCAGAACGGATATACCGGGTTTGAGAGATTTATGGAAATCCTTGACATAGAGCCGGATATTAAGGATGCACCTGATGCTAAAGAGCTTAAAAATGTCAGGGGAGAAGTTACATTTAAAAATGTATCGTTTAGATATAAGGATGCCGAGGAAGCAGTATTTTCAAATGTAAGTCTCAATGTTCCCGCAGGTGCATATGTTGCATTGATAGGTCTTTCAGGAGTGGGGAAAAGTACACTTTGCAGCCTTATACCACGATTTTATGATGTGACTGAAGGAGCTGTGCTTGTTGACGGTACGGATGTAAGAGAAATTAAACTGGCGTCCCTCAGGGCTAATATAGGAATTGTACAGCAGGATGTTTATTTGTTTGCCGGAACGGTTTATGATAATATACGCTATGGAAAACCAAACGCAAGCCGTGAGGAGATTATAAAAGCGGCAAAGGATGCAAATGCTCATGAGTTTATAATGGAACTTCCTCAGGGATATGAAACTGATATAGGGCAGAGAGGAGTGAAGCTGTCCGGAGGTCAGAAGCAAAGGCTTTCGATAGCGAGAGTCTTTCTTAAAAATCCGCCTATTCTTATTTTTGATGAGGCCACATCAGCGCTTGACAATGAGAGCGAAAAGATTGTACAAAAGTCTCTTGAGAAGCTGGCGGCGGACAGAACTACATTTGTTATTGCTCACAGACTGTCTACTATCAGGAATGCTTCAAGAATTCTTGTGCTTTCGGAAAACGGAATTGAAGAAGAGGGCACACATCAGGAACTGTTGGAAAAAGGTGGTACATACAGCCGCTTATATCACATGTCTTCGCCGGATGCAGAAGGAGTTGATTTTTATGGAAATATATGAGAAGTCAATTACAACTGAAGAAGCAAGAAATTATCATCATTTTTATTATGAACTTAAGGCACTTTCGTTGATAGACTGGATTAAGGCATATATAATTGCTCTTGTCTATTTTGTAGTAATATTTGCGGTGCTGTCTTTTATTTCGTCAGATTTTGTTTTGTTTTTTGTTTTTAGTATGAATATATTTATTAAAACCGGATTGTTTATTTTACTTTTGCTTATTGCCGCAGCTCAGCGCTCGCGCTCGCTTCAGCTTGCCGCAATGCTTGAAAAGTATTTTATGCAGGAAATATATCAGGAAGTTTTAAGCGGCAACGTAAGGCTTAAGAAAGTCAAGGTATTGCGTGACAGAATACAGGTGTTTTATAAAAGAGTCGGTGATGCGGAATAAGCAAGATATTAATACTTATATCAATATAAAGTCAAATTGATGCGTGATGATAGTGCCGCGCAGAAAAAAAATAAGAGGGATATATCATTTCGCTAAATTCAGGTTTAACGAAGTGGCGTGTCCCTCTTATTTTTATTCTTTAGCTTAGTTTATTTTATCTTTGATTTTCCTTGTTCAATCTATAATTTATTGCTAAATTATTGCTATATGATGTCTACCTGGCATGTTTTCATTGCCTCAATAGCTGTTTTATGAGATTCAGGAGTAACACATGCGCAAGCTTTTTCTATTACGCATATTTTTGTCTCAGGAACGGCAGCCTTTGCAAGCAATACATTGCTGATTACGCAAATTCCTGTACATACGCCGACAAAATCAATCTCATCGTATTTATCTGTTTCCATGCCGTTTAAAAACATAGCCAGCTCAAGACTTCCAAAGGAAGGCTTATCAATTATAAGAATGTTTTTATGATTATATTTGCTGTTGACGGCGTCCATAACCTGCTTGTTTATTTCCCAGCCTTCTGTATTTTCTATACAGTGCGGCACAGGGAGTTTTTGCCCCTCCTGTGTATCAGGATAATTGTCATGGTGGGTGTCTCTTGTTAAAATTACATTTGAGTAATCTCCGTTATTGATTACATCTACAACATTTTTAACAACAGCCTCACATTCTTTATTTCCAAGACAGCCGGTTATGAAATCGTTCTGCATATCAATTATAATTAAAATCTTTTTCATGGCACACCTCACTTACTTTTATATTCATACAGTGCTGACATTTTATTGCCTGTAACAGACATTCCCTTCTTATTTAAAGGAGTTATCTTATCTGCAACTTTTTCTCTGAAATTTGTTTTGTATAGCTTCCTGCCTAAAACAGTCTCATATACCTTCTGCAAATCCGGAAGCGTGAATTCCTTTGCTACAAGATTAAAAGCAATGTCAGAATACTGTATTTTATTTTGCAGTCTTGTCAGTCCTTCCAGTAATATTTGAGCATGGTCGAATGCAAGAGCTTCTTCGCTTATTAATGAAGGAATATATTTTCTTGTTTTGACGACACCGTTTTCAAATATTTTATTCTCTATCATGTATTCGATTTTTATATTTCTTTCCGTATTTGTGAGAATAAGTTTTTTATCTGTAAATTCTACATCAAACCATAGCGCGTCCTTTGCATCATCTCCGGCCTTGACTTTGTTTTCCACATCAGACATCGGCAATAACGCCATGTATGCTATATCGATTACCCGCATTCGAGGGTCTCTGTCAGGCTCGCTCATTGTGCAAAGCTGTTCGAGATAAATGTTTTTAAGACCTGTCTCCTCTTCAAGCTCTCTGCATGCAGCCGTATATGCCGATTCGTCAATATTTATAAAGCCTCCGGCTAAAGCCCAGCAGTCAATAAACGGATGATTTTTTCGTTGAATCAGGAGTAATTTTAAATTACTGAGAGTTTCATTTATTCCCAGAATAAGCATATCTACTGTAACTGAAGGCTTTTCATATTTGCCTGGTCTGTACTGCTCTAAGAATTCTTTTTCGGTCAATCCGTCAGCATTTCTTTTTTCCATAATTAAGTCAGTCTCCATGCGGTTGCTTATTTTTTGATAATTAGTAGTGAATTACTACTTTCATAAATTATATATAACTTAGTTTCTTCAAATTGTCAATCACATTTTATTGTAAACTTTTTGATGAATATAGGTAATCAATCATCAGTGCATACAAGGT
>CASFUI010000330.1 GCA_949297565.1 uncultured Eubacteriales bacterium | reverse complement strand
GGATTGCCCGCAAACGCTGAATACGACTGATAAGGGCTGTCTCCGTATGTAGTGGGTCCAATCGGAAGCACCTGCCAATATCTGTGGCTGCACGCCGCGACAAAATCCACAAACTCATATGCCGCTTTGCCTAAAGTTCCGATACCGTAAGGCGAAGGCAGACTGCTGACGGGCATTAATATACCTGCCGACCTTCTCAACTTTTCTGATTTTTCCATAATCAACACCGTTTCAATTATTATTTCATATCCTCGGCAATCTTTTTAACCGCCTCTGTCTCCTCCTCAGAAAGCAGTTCCGTTACATCAAGAAGAATAACCAGTTCCCCCTCAATAACAGCGACACGCGGCATATACCGTGTATCCTTATTAAGCGCTATCTGAGGCATAGGAGACACATTTTCAGGGAGAATACCGCCGATTTCCACAACCTCATCAACTTCAAGAGCAAGCTTGACGTCCGTTGTGTCAATGATAATCATGCTGTCGCATATATCGCTTTCTGACAGTCCGAATTTCTTTTTCAGGCTGTACACGGGAATTACCTCGCCGCGCATATTTACAATTCCCTTGATATACGGCATGGCATTCGGAACAGGAACAACCTGAATCTGACGCTCAATAGACTGAACAAGATTAATATCAACACCGTACATCTGATTTCCCACTTTGAATACAACAGGTTTCATGTAATCCGACATAAAAACTCCTCCATTCCGCAGCGCATCGGCGTAATTTTTGCACCGTTACCGCTTTATCTGTCTACTCCTGTGCTTTTCCGGTATTAAGCCAGTTTAAATAAGCATTAATAAACGGGTTTATATTGCCGTCAAGAACACTCTGTGCATTTCCTATTTCTTTATTTGTTCTGTGGTCCTTCACCATGGTATATGGCTGAAGCACATAACTTCTTATCTGGTTTCCGAAATTAATATCCTTGACATCTCCTCTGATGTCAGAGGTCTTCTCAGCATTTTCCTGCTGCTTCATCATGTAAAGCTTTGCCTTGAGCATCTGCATAGCCTTATCCTTGTTCTGATGCTGAGAGCGCTCATTCTGACACTGCACCACAATTCCGGTAGGGATATGCGTAATTCTTATAGCCGATGATGTCTTATTAATGTGCTGACCGCCGGCACCGCTTGAACGATAAGTGTCAATTCTCAGATCATCATCGTTAATCTCAATATCAATATTCTCGTCAATGTCCGGCATAACGTCGCATGACACAAATGACGTCTGTCTTTTTCCCGCAGCGTTGAACGGAGAAATTCTCACAAGTCTGTGAACTCCGTGCTCAGATTTGAGATGACCGTAGGCGTTATCTCCCGATATTTCAACTGTTACCGACTTGATTCCCGCCTCTTCACCCTCAAGATAATCGAGCGTCTGAGTCGCATAGCCGTTGGCCTCCGCCCATCTTGTATACATTCTGAAAAGCATCTGACACCAGTCACATGCCTCCGTTCCGCCGGCTCCCGCATGCAGCGTAAGTATCGCGTTATTCTTATCATACTCGCCCGATAGCAGCGTCTCTATACGAAGCGTCTCAAGCTTTTCCTCAAATACGGAAAGCTCATTTTCCACCTCCGGTATAAGAGATGCGTCATTTTCCTCGTCTGCCATTTCAATAAGCGTCTTTGCGTCCTCAAGTCCGCGCTCAAGCTCATCGTACTTCTCAAATGAACTCTTTAATGCTTTGAGCTCTTTCATTGCGTTCTGTGACTTCTCTGTGTTGTCCCAGAAACCCGGAGCTTCCATATCAGCCTCAAGCTCCTCAATCCTTTTCTTTTTATTTTCCAAATCCAACGACTGCTTTATCTGAGCCATAGGTTGTTCATAACCTGAAATCTTGTATTTGTACTGGTCTAATTCTACCACAACTGTACCTCTTTCCCGATTACGCCTGTCTGCCGCAGCAATTTTTATATTTTTTACCGCTTCCGCAAGGGCAAAGGTCGTTAGGATAAATCTTTTTCTCCGTTCTCCTTACCGGCCCTCTCGCAGATGCTCCCTCATCCTTATTTGTTCCTGTAACCTTTGCAACCTGCTCGCGCTCTACTTTCTGCTCTACCTGAATATGCATGAGCAGTCTCACTGTATCCTCTGTAATACCCTGAGTCATAGCGTCAAACATGTCATAACCCATCATCTTATACTGTACGACCGGATCTTTCTGTCCGTACGCCTGCAATCCTATACCCTGCTTTAACTGGTCCATATCATCGATATGGTCCATCCACTTACGGTCTATAACCTTGAGAAGAACTACACGCTCAATCTCTCTAATCTGTTCAGGCTCCGCAAACAGAGCTTCCTTTTCCTCATAGAGCTTTACAGCCTGTTCCTTTAAGCTGTGCAGCAGTTCATTTTTATTTTTAATCTTCTCGTTATACTTTACCGGCTCAACAGGAACAGTAGGAAGCAAAAGCTCATTAATCTCATTGTAATCCCATTCCTTTGAGTCCTTGTCATCGTTGATACAGCGGTTTACAACCCCCTCGACAAAATCGGTAATCATCTTGATAACTGAGTTGCGCATGCTCTCTCCGTTGAGAACTCTGTTTCTCTCAGCATAGATAATCTCTCTCTGCTCGTTCATTACCTGGTCATACTGGAGCAAATGACTTCTTATACCATAGTTGTTTGTCTCTATCTTCTTCTGGGCGCTCTCAATCGCACTGCTTAACAGCTTATGCTCAATCTGTTCGTCCTCTCCTACTCCGAGCCTGTTGAACACGTTCATAAGTCTCTCCTGTCCGAACAGACGCATAAGGTCATCCTCAAGCGAAATATAAAATCTTGACTCACCCGGGTCTCCCTGACGTCCGGCACGTCCTCTGAGCTGATTGTCAATTCGGCGGCTCTCGTGTCTCTCAGTACCGATAATCTTAAGACCTCCCGCAGCTCTCGCCTCATCGTCAAGCTTAATATCGGTACCACGTCCTGCCATGTTTGTGGCAATAGTAACCGCACCGTGCTTTCCTGCCTCAGCTACAATCTCTGCTTCCTTTTCATGGAACTTTGCGTTGAGGACATTATGAGGAATACCTTTTTTCCTGAGCATCTCGCTCACAAGCTCCGACGTCTCAATCGTAATCGTACCGACAAGAACCGGCTGCCCTTTTTCATGAGACTCTATTACCGACTGAACAACAGCATTAAACTTACCCTTTTTCGTCTTATAAACGGCATCGTTCATATCCACTCTCGCAACCGGCTTATTCGTAGGTATCTCAACTACGTCCATGTTATAAATCTCACGGAACTCCTTCTCCTCTGTAAGAGCCGTACCCGTCATACCAGCCTTCTTCTCAAACTTGTTGAAGAAATTCTGAAATGTAATTGTCGCAAGCGTCTTGCTCTCGCGCTTAACCTTGACATGCTCTTTAGCTTCTATCGCCTGGTGAAGTCCGTCCGAATAGCGTCGTCCCGGCATGATTCGTCCTGTAAATTCATCGACAATCATTACCTCATCGTCCTTGACAACATAGTCCTTATCTCTGAACATCAGATTGTGCGCGCGAAGCGCCAGAGTTACATTGTGCTGGATTTCAAGATTTTCCGGGTCGGCATAATTATCTATATGGAAGAACTGCTCTACTTTATGAACACCCTGCTCGGTAAGATTTACGACTTTATCCTTTTCGTTTACTATAAAGTCTCCATCCTCCTCGATTTCCTCCTGCATGATTGCCTGCATCTTTGTCATCTCGCCCTTGTATTCGCCCCTGACAAGCTGACGCGCCAGTACGTCACACAGCTCATAAAGCTTGGTTGACTTTCCGCTCTGTCCAGAAATAATAAGCGGCGTTCTCGCCTCATCGATAAGCACTGAGTCAACCTCATCAATTATACAGTATTTAAGCGGACGAAGTACAATCTGCTCCTTGTAAATCGCCATATTATCACGAAGATAATCAAATCCAAGCTCATTGTTTGTGACATAGGTAATATCACACGCATATGCAGCTTTTCTCTCATCATCCTTCATATCGTGAAGAACAACTCCTACCGTCAGTCCGAGAAACTGGTGAATCTGCCCCATCCATTCCGCGTCACGCTTTGCAAGGTAATCATTTACCGTGACAATAAGAACTCCTTCCTCTGTAAGGGCATTGAGATATGCAGGAAGAGTAGACACAAGCGTCTTACCTTCACCTGTACGCATCTCCGCAATACGTCCCTGATGAAGAATAATGCCGCCGATAATCTGAACACGATAATGCTCCATACCGAGCACTCGCTTTCCAGCCTCACGAACTACCGCATAAGCCTCGGGCAAAATACTGTCAAGCGTCTCACCCTTAGCCAGCCTGTCCTTAAATTCCTTTGTCTTACCCTTCAACTGCTCATCGCTTAACGCACCCATTGCATCACGGTAACTCTCTACCTTGTCCACAATCGGCATAATACGCTTAAGCTCGTGCTCGCTGTGAGTGCCAAACAATTTCTGCATGAATCCCATTTTGTTATCTCCTTAATATAATTAAACCTAAATTACTCGTAATTGTATCACTAAATGCTCATTTAAGCAAGTACACCGCAAAAACCGGATGCACAAAACTCCTCGCTAATTCGGTGTTCTGGCATCCGGTTTTTATTAAATTACCGCGTCCACGCGGACTTCAGCGGTTATCAGTCAAGCTCCGGCTCAATCAAGCCGTATGTGTTGCCCTTTCTCTTGTAAACAACATTGACTTCCTCAGTCTCAGCATTAAAGAAAACATAAAAATTATGTCCGAGAAGCTCCATCTGTACACAAGCCTCTTCAGGGTCCATAGGTTTGATGCCGAATCTCTTAGTTCTTATAATTCTGACTTCATCTTCATCATCATAATCCTTGTCCACAAACTCCTGAGCGAATGCCGCCGCATTCTGCTGTTTAGATACAATCTTGTTCTTATATTTCTTCAGCTGACGCTCAATAACCTCTTCAACCAGGTCAATAGATACATACATATCGCTGCTGACCTGTTCACTTCTGATAATATTTCCTTTAACCGGTATAGTTACCTCAATCTTCTGCCTTTCCTTCTCAACGCTCAGTGTCACGTTTACTTCGGTCTCCGGAGCAAAGAATCTGTCAAGCTTGCCAAGCTTCTCCTCAACGGCTGACTTTAACCCCTCTGTCACATCGATATTTCTTCCAGTAATAATAAAACGCATGATGTCCAACTCCTTTATATATAGATTATCACGATATACCGGCAGGGACGCCAACCCCTTAGCCTCCGCCTTATCTGATGTGTATATTATATCATAATTTACAACTTAGACAAGCTGATTTCTAACAATTTATTCTTTTTTAACTCATTAATTATTCAAAATCAGTATTTACCTCACTACTTGTTACTCTTTTATTTTGTCAAGCGAATTCAGCAAAAAAATCTCTCAGGAAACACGATTTATTATTTATGTACAAAACATTTATTCTGATTTTCTAACAGCAATTCACAATCTAATACGCACACTTTTTTTGTGGATAATGTGAATAACTTGGTGTATAACTCAAATTTTAGAAAAAATCGTGTTTTTTCTTTGTGGATAACTTTTGAATATTTTGTAATATTTTGTCAAGAAATTTTTTAAAAAATTTTTACAAATATAAAATTTCGTCATGATGCACAAGTGATAATTTGTCAATATATTTTTTAAAAATATTGCACTCAGAATGATAACAGTTTACAATTTTACATAATCAATATGATTTGAAAGGATTTTGCAGTACAGTATGTGTTTAAACATTATTATAACCGGAGCCTCAAGAGGAATAGGAAGGGCTGTTGCGCTGGAATTTGCACAGCGCTCCGCGAAAGCCGAAGACGATAAAGACAGATATAATATTTTTATAAACTGTGTGAAAAATGAAGCAATGCTGAGGGAGGTCAAACAGGCAGTCAACGATATGGGAATACGCTGTGAAATGTTTACAGGGGATATAAGCGACTATAACACAGCTCTGAGAATGTTCGACGAAGCTCACCGCCTGTTCGGCTCTGTTGATATTCTTGTAAACAATGCAGGAATTTCCATGATAGGGCTGTTTCAGGATCTGAGCAGAGACGACTGGGAGCGCATTATGAATGTAAATGTCGGCTCAGTATACAACTGCTGCCACTTTGCCATTCCCGATATGATTTCAAAAAAGCGGGGAAAGATTATCAATATATCATCAGTGTGGGGAAATACAGGCGCGAGCTGCGAGGCTGCCTATTCAGCGTCAAAGGGCGCTGTCAACTCGCTGACAAAGGCCCTTGCAAAAGAACTGGCTCCGAGCGGCATAAGCGTAAACGCCGTAGCCTGCGGAGCCATTGATACAGATATGAATGCATTTTTATCGGAGGAAGAACGAAATCTTCTCCTTGAAGAAATACCCGCGGGACGAATGGGACTTCCAAGCGAGGCTGCGCGCATTGTTTTACAGCTCGCAGAGTCGCCGTCATATCTAACGGGTCAGATTTTAACACTTGACGGCGGCTGGACTTAAAACACATCTGTGCCCATTCTCAGCGCACCATTGATTTGTCTATATTGATAACAGCAAAGCAGTTCTCCTTCTCCTCCCTTATCGCTGCATTAATTTTCTTTTTTAACTGCTCGTCGCTCATACAGAAATTATAAGGTACCAATACGTCAAAAATAAGATTTGTGAGCATAGGTCCCTTTACCACACGGAAATCATGCATGTTAAGACTTGGCTCTATCTCTTTTATAACCCGTTCTGTCAATTTCCTGAGCTCGTTAATCTGCTCATCGTCAGTCACAACCGGGTCCATATGTATTGATATGTCGCAGCCAAGCACGCTCTTTACTCTCTTTTCCGCAATATCAATCACATCGTGAGCCTCAAGCATATCCATATTATAAGGTATCTCAGCGTGAAGTGATGCAAAACGGCGTCCCGGTCCGTAATCATGGACAATCAGATCATGTACGCCTAATATATGCTTATCCTCTGTTACAAGCTGCTCAAGTCTGTTCACAAACGACTCGTCAGCCGGCTGACCGAGAAGCGGCTGTAATGTATCCTTCGCCGCGTCAATTCCCGCCAGAAATACAAACACCGCTACAACTGCTCCCGCCAAACCGTCAACATTAATACCTGTAAATCTGAACAAAAGCAGAGACAGCAGAACAACTGTTGTGGAAACGCAGTCCGAAAGACTGTCAGTAGACGTTGCGAGCATAGCAGCCGAATCAAGTTTTTTGCCCAGTTTTCGGTTAAACAGGCACATCCACAGCTTCATAAGGATAGAGCCGGCTAATATTAAAACCGAAACAATGCTGAATACTGTCTCCTCAGGATGAAGTATTCTCTCAGCGGACTGCTGAAAAAGCTCAACCCCCATTACAATAATCGCAACCGCAACCGCAAGTCCGGCAACATACTCAATTCTTCCGTGTCCGAACGGATGCTCCGTATCGGCAGGCTTTCCCGCCATTTTAAAACCTATAAATGTGATAATAGAAGAGCCGGCGTCCGACAGGTTGTTGAACGCGTCCGCAGATATCGATACGGCTCCCGTGATAATTCCCGCAAAAAATTTTGTCACAAATAGTATTACATTACACACAATCCCTACAATCCCCGACAGCATTCCGTATTTCTGGCGGACCTTAGGGTTATCTGTATCTTCGCTGTTTTTGATAAAAATTCTCAATAACAAACCAGTCATATACCTTACCTCATTTAATTTTTCTACCATGTTACAACATATGCTGATTTTTTAAAAGTATTTTTTGACCTTTTGTTATGCAAGAATTATAATATTATGTAAGTTTTATACATATTTTGATAAAGGAGTAAACACATATTATGGATTTTAAGACAAATATTCCTGAAAAACTCGGCATTCCTTCCAATGCTCTTGAGAATTTTTTAAAAAGACTTGAAGAACAGCAGCTTCCACTGCACAGCGCAATTATAATGCGCCACGACCAAATATGCATGGAAACATACTATGCCCCATATGATAAGGATACGCTTCACAGAATGTTTTCGATAACAAAAAGCTTCGTGTCTGTTGCTATAGGGCTTTTGGCAGAAGAAGGCAAGCTGTCTTTAGATGACAAGATAATTGATTATTTTCCCGAAAAGAAACCTGAGGCAGGCTTCTTTCCTTACACGGCAATGCTCACCATCCGCGAGATGCTCGCAATGACCACCTGCCACGACAAGACTACCTACAAAAATGCCGGAACAGATGACTGGGTCTCAACATTTTTCACAACGCCTCCTACTCATGTGCCTGGCACCAACTTCGCTTATGACACTTCCTCAACGCATGTTCTCGGCGCTCTTGTGGAAAAGCTCTCAGGCATGAAGCTGCTTGACTATTTAAGAAGCAAGGGGCTTGACGAGCTCGGTTTTTCAAAGGATGCCTATGTGCTTTGCGACCCATGCGGAATCAGCATGGGCGGCTCGGGACTTTGCGCTACTTCGCGCGATATTCTTATAATGATGATGCTCATTGCAAAAGACGGCTCGCTAAACGGCAAGCAGTATCTTCCCAGAGATTATATAATCTCCGCAAAGTCAAAGCACAGTGACCCTTACGGGAAACAGTCCACACTTGAAGAAATGCAGGGCTACGGCTACCAGATATGGATGACCAGAAACGGCGGCTATGTCTTATTCGGAATGGGCGGACAGCTTGCTCTGTATGTGCCGGATAAGGATATATTTATGATTACCACCGCTGACGCTCAGGGGCGCCAGGGCGGAGTACAGCTTATTTATGACGCCTTCTGGGATGAAATATACGCAAGGATTGAGGACGATGAGCTTCCTGAAAATGACGCGGCGTACAAAAGCCTTGAAAGCTTCTGCGCCAGCCGCAAGCTCTGTCATATCCCCGGCGATGTATTCTCACCGCTTGCAGAGTGCGTAAACCACATAAAATATGTGTGTGACAGCAACAACTGCGGAGTGCAGTCGGTACAGCTTGATTTTGACAGCCCTGAAAGCGGAACGCTTTCTTATAAAAATGAAGCCGGAAATCATAAGCTCACCTTTGGAATGGGGCGCAATGAATACGGTATTTTCCCGGGCTACGATTTAAAATACGCGGCATCGGCGGCATGGCGCATGGAAAATTATCTTCTTATAAAAATACAGATTATCGACAGCGCCGTGGGAAATATGTATATCGGACTTTCATTTAAGGACGATTTTGTGACTGTCATGCTCCGCAAAACCGTTGAAAATCTTTTTAACGAATACAACGGCGTGTTCAGCGGAAAAAAATCGTAAATCAGCGTCAGACGGCATTTTTTATACGGAAATCACATATAAACTTTCTATATTATAAAACAATGCGGAGGTCTCAAATCCTGACCTCCGCATTGTTTATTCCACCTCCGCCAGCCTTAAAATCTCTTTTATTCTGGCGTCGTATGAGTGATATTTCTTCACCTTTTCATGACCGCTTTTTGCTATCTGCCTGCGCTCGTCCTCGTGTTCAAGATAATAGCGCGCTTTCCTGCACATATCGTCAAGGCTTTCATAATACACCAAATCCTTTCCGTTCTCAAAAAATGACAGAATTTCGGGCTGAAAATTGGTGAGAAGAAAACCGCCCGCTCCGAGCACGTCCCAAACTCTCAAAGGAAGACCGCTTCTTATATTCCTTATTGTAAAATTCATGTTGATTTTGGAGTTTGCAAAAACCTTAGGCATATCGTAAAGATAGCTTACTGTACCGCGAAGCCTTACGCCTAACAGACGTCCGCTGTCGGGGTCGTCTGTGAACAGGTTTACCTGTGCCGTCCTTGCGAGACGGTTTAGGCACTCAATTCTCTCAAGCTGCGCCATTTTATAACCTAAGAATGTATTTGTAAAAACAAGTTTTAAATCAGACATACTGTCTTTATCCTGCTTTAATTCCACACACTCCGAGAGCTGTGCGAGAACATCAACCGTGAGCAGCCTGTCAAAAATATTTTCGCCGAACAAATCCATCTGCGCCTGAAACGCCGCGTCAAAATATCCTCTGAGATACGGCGTGAGTTTATCGCTTACATCGTCATAGGAATTCTTGTCATACAGTCCGCCGACAAACGAAATTTCTCCGTAAAACCTTTCGCGTTCAGCTTTGTCCGATGTCTCAAGCAGCGTTTCAAGTCTTCGCGCATCCGCCGCAAGAGGCATATAATACACATGCTTGAGTCCAAGCGCCTTAAACCGGCAAAAGCTGAATTTGTCAAATATAAATATATAATTACAGGAGTTATATACAGATTTGTGATACATAGTAAGCATTGGACTGTCAACCGTCCATGATATATATTTTTTCCCGGCCTCCATGCACGCCTTTGATACCTCCTGAAAATAATTGACCGAGAAAATCAAGTCATATTCCGAAAATACCTCTGCCAGCTTATTTACAATTTCCAGCTCTCTCTCTCGCTCAAACTTCACCGACTGAAAAAACTCTACCGTGTGTCCGGCTCGCTCAAGCGCCGATTTTATATCCTGCTGATTAAAGACCTTCCATTTATATAATAAAATTTTCAAGTTCCGACTCCTATCCGGCTGATACCTCTTTAAAGTATATCCGATAAAATTATTCGCTCCGGCTTTACGCCGGGCGGCCATGTCTTTTATTTCATAAACTGGTCAATAGCATGGTTTAGCTCTTCCACCGCTGCCTTATCCCCGCTCTTGACGGCGTCTATGATACAATGGCTTATATGCTCCTTTAAAATTTCCTTGCCGGTGTTGTTAATCGCCGATTTCACCGCAGCGAGCTGTATCAAAACCTCGCTGCAGTCTCTTCCGTCCTCAACCATTCGCTTAACCGATTCAAGATGTCCGACAGCCTTCGCAAGTCTGTTGATAATAGCTTTCATATCCTCCGGATTATGAGTGTGCGAGTGTCCTTTTGCTTTTTCTTCAATATGTGTGTGCATATATTACAAATACTCTCCGTTTAAACTCTTTCTCTATGGCGTGTTCACTACATTCATAGGCGTTTCCCCCGCGAATGCCTTAGCGAAGTTTCCCCATATAGTACTGTATATTTTTTCAAAGGTCTGCAGCGTAAGCCCGCCTATATGAGGCGAAAGCGTTATTTTTGCCGCAAGCCCGGCGTCCTCTTTCATAGCTTCGACAACCGGATTATCCGATTTTACAGGCTCAGGCGAAAGCGTGTCAAGCCCTGCCGCCGCAAGTCTTCCGCTTCTGAGCGCCGATAGCAGCGCCTCGTTTTTTACCACCTCGCCTCTGGCTGTATTTATAAGAACAGCGCCTTTTTTCATCATCGCAAATTTTTCTTCGTCCATGTATTCAAAAGTATCTTTGTTTGAAGGTATGTGAAGACTTACAATATCACAGTTTTTCAAAATATTTTCAGCGCTGAGATACGAAACATGGTACTCCTCTTCCAGTCCCGGAGACAGCGGGTACCTTTTATTATAGCTAACCTTACAGCCAAACGCGTGCAGAAGCTTAGCCGTCTCAATTCCTATATCTCCCATTCCTATAATTCCGACATGCATACTTCCAAGCTCCGGTATGCCCTCCATGCTCCAGCCGGCTTTCGCCTCAATCTGATGCCCCTCAAGCACCTTTTGATGCCCCAGTGCCGCGCGTCGAAGCACCATAAGCATGAGCATCACAGTCTGCTCGGCAACCGCCCTCTTATTTGCGCCTCTGTTGTTGCAGACGTACACATGCTTCCTGTCGGCGGCAGCCAAATCAACTCCCTCGTACCCCACACCCTCAGAGTGAATAATTTTAAGGTTTGGCATCGCCTCAATCAACTCTCCCGGAACAGGCGTTATAGCATCGGCAAGAATCGCATCGGCATCGCCGCCCATCTCCAGAAGCTTTTGTATATTTTTTTCATATCCTGCCCAGACATACTCCCAATCCTTCGGAAGCGCGTTAAAATCGGTAAACCGCTCCACTCTGTCACGAAGCGTCATAAACATAATTTTCATACTTTTCTCCTCCATTTTTATTTGATACGGCAGCAGTCGGCAAAAAGGCGCAAGTCCGAAAGGACCTGCGCCATATACCATTTTATATTTTACACGTCTCAGGCGCGTCTCGGAACTTCATTGCTCTCAATGACCTTTTTGATAATTTCGACCATTTTTTTATTCTGGTCCATACGTCCAACTGTAATTCTACTATACTCGAAATTACCCCTTATAATCAAGCCATATTTTTTGCACGCCTCCGCAAACGCCGCTGTGTCATATCCTGTATCTACGTATAGGAAATTTGTCTCTGAAGGATATGTAAAGAAACCAAGCTTTGAAAATTCCCCGGTCAGATATTCTCTTCCCTCTTTCATTGCAGCCTTTGTATTCTTAATATATTCCTCGTCGTCAAGCGCCGCCATAGCCCCCGCCAGCGCTATTCGGCTGCCTGTAAACACGCTGGTGCACTTCTGCAATATTGCGTGCATTTCCTTATTGCACATCGCGTATCCGAGTCTCACTCCGGCAAGCCCGTAGAGCTTTGAGAAAGTTCTCGCAACAACAACATTAGTGTCATCGCTTATCTCCGATACCATGCTCTTCACCTCAGGATTGCTTGAAAGCTCAATATATGCCTCGTCAACCACAATAATTATATTTTCAGGCACCTTGTGTATAAACGCCTTTAGCTCTTCACTGTCAACCACAGTTCCCGTTGGATTATTAGGGTTGCATATACAAATCATTTTTGTCTTTTCTGTTATCGCATTATACATCGCTTCGAGGTCAAATTTCATATCCTCGGTCAGCGGCAGAGCTATCGGTGTACCGTCATTTCTTTTCACCGCGCCGGCGTACGCTCCGAAAGTCGGCTCACAGAAAATAACCTCGTCGCCCTTCTGTATAAATACCTCGCCAAGCAGCGACAAAATACCGCTGGCTCCTACCGCAATCACAACATTGTCGCCGCTGTCGTCAAAACCGTTCATAACTCCGATTTTCTTCCTGAGCTCAATGCAGTACGGGTCCGGATAAATATGTACTCTGCTCACCTCCGCAAGCATAGCCTCCACCGCCTTAGGCGGAGGTCCGAACTGATTTTCATTGGACGCCAGTTTTAAGATGTCCTCCGGCGCAATCCCGTATTTTTCTGTGACACTCTCAGCAGTATCTCCCGGAATATACGGCGGAATATTTTTTATTCCCTCTTTTACTAATTCTTCCAACATATGGCATTTCCTCCTTTAAAGAATACTGCGCAGCCGCATGTACAACGGCTGTGCAGCGTTTAATTTATTTACTGTTTCATTACTCTTCTGCTCTGATGAACTTAAGAAGAATCTGACCGCTCGAGTCAAACGTATATCCTGTATACTTAGGATTTAAAAGACATATTGTCTTGTTTGTTGCAATAGGACACACATATGCCTGTTCTGTTACAAGAAGTGCCTCAGCCTCATGCATAATCGCATTTCTCTTTGTCTCATCAAGCTCCGCAGTCGCTTCGGCACACAGGGCATCATACTCAGGGTCGTTAATTCCCGCGTCATTAAGACCTGACGAAGATGTCCACATAAGCAGATAGTCCATTGCATCGTCGTAATCCGCAGTCCAGTTATGTCTTGTCATATCAAAATTTCCTGCATTTCTTTCTGATACGCACACCTGTGATTCCATACCGTTAAGCTCTACATTTATGTTGAGCGCTGACTTTAACTGCGCCTGAATTGCCTGTGCAATCAGCTTATCCTGCTCGTTGTTAGGATAATTGTATGTGACTGTCGGAAATCCCTCTCCGTCAGGGTAGCCTGCCTCTGCGAGCAGAGCCTTTGCCTTTGCGATGTCCTCGTCTATAAGTTCTCCCGACTCTTCGCTGAAGGTCTTGCCTGTTCCGAGATTAGAAAGCATATACTTAGCTATAAACTGTGTTGACGCCTCATAGTCGTCTCCGACTGTCTTGCATATTTCCGCTCTGTTGAGCGCCATTGATATTGCCTGTCTTACCTTCGCGTTATCGAACGGAGCCTTTGTCACATTAAATAAAATAAATCTCGTTGTAATGTTTGGCTGTAAAACTAAATCACTCTTGCCCTCATACTCAGACATTACATAAGCCGGAAGATTTACGGCGTAATCAATCTCATTCGTCTTGTAGGCTGAAACGGCGGCGGTAGCGTCGTCTATAAACTTTACTGTTATCTCTTCAAGATATACCTTATCGGCATCATAGTAATTAGGATTTTTCTTTAATACATAATACTGTCCCTGAACATATTCCGTCATATAAAACGCGCCGTTTGCGAGACTGGTACTTGGATTTGTATACCAGCTTGCGTTCTCATTCGTCGCAACCCCGTCTTTTGACGGATAGCAGCACTGCATTGCAATGAGTTTGAGGAAATATGAACACGGAGCTTCAAGCTTAAATTCAATTGTGTATTCATCCAAAGCTTTTACGCCTACATCATCTACCGACGCCTTTCCTGCATATGCGTCAGCCGCCCCCACGATAGGACTTAACATATCGGCATATATAGACTTTGATGTTGTTCCGTCTAAGGCGCGCTTAATTGTATTTACAAAGTCAGCCGCGGTTACCGCTGAGCCGTCGCTCCACTTTCCGTCTTTTCTCAAATGGAACGTCCATGTAAGACCGTCCTCGCTCTCCTCGTACGATTCGGCCATAGCATTTTCAACTTTACCCTCAGAATCGTATGTAATCAGCGGCTCAAGACAAAGCCTTGAGTACTGGATAAACATACCGAGCGCAACGCCCGCAGGGTCAAGGTCTCCCTCACTGTTGCCGGCCTGAATTACAATAGACTTCGGTGAGGCTGATGATGAACTTCCTGCCTGCCCGCAGCCGGCAAGCATTGACATTGCTGTGACAACAGTCAGAACTGCAGCCGCCATTTTCTTAAAAACCTTTCTCATAACTTTTTCCTCCTTTTTTCTCCGCCCATAAAGGCATTTATTAACAGATTTGCGTGCCGGGCCGCCGCATCGGCGCCCTCGCCGCAAATACCTGTCACCGTTTTAAAGATAATCAAAACATGCAACCTTTCTGTCTCCGACATTTACCATAATCGGAGGTCCGGCAAGACATTCCTCCCTGCACCTCGGACATCTTGACGCGAACGGACAGCCTCTCGGTATATCTAGCGGGCTAGGAATCTCGCCCTTCAGCATTATCCTCCTGCTGCTCCTTGCAAGCTTCGGGTCAGGAATCGGCGCAGCCGACATAAGCGCCTCAGTATATGGATGAAGCGGATGATTATACACCTCATCTGCATCTCCGAACTCAACGAGATGCCCAAGATACATAACGCCGATTTTGTGGCTTATATGCTTAACCATTCCCAAATCATGAGCAATAAACAGATACGAAATTCCCTGCTCATCCTGTATTTTTTCAAGCAGATTGATAATCTGCGCCTGAATAGATACGTCCAGAGCCGAAATCGGCTCGTCGCACACTATAAAATCGGGATTGAGCGCCAGTGTTCTCGCTATACCTACACGCTGTCTCTGTCCTCCCGAGAACTCATGCGGGTATCTTCTTATATGGTCCGGTTTTAAGCCTACAAGCTCAAGCAGCTCATATACCTTTTCCTTTCTCTCCGCCTTTGTATACATATTGTGAATAACCATCGGCTCCTCGATAATATCTCCGATTGTAAATCTAGGGTTAAGGCTGGCGTAAGGGTCCTGGAATATCATCTGCATGCTCTTCCTCAGATTGTGCATCTTCCTGCTGCCAAACTTTGTTATATTCTGACCTCGGTAATAAATTTCTCCTCCCGTCGGCTCATATATTTTCATGATAGTTCTTCCGAGTGTTGACTTTCCGCAGCCGCTCTCCCCCACAAGCCCAACGGTCTCCCCCTCCATTACATCAAGTGAAATACCGTCCACAGCTCTGACGTACTGGCTCATATGAATATATCCTCTCTTTGCCAGAAAATATTTTTCAAGCTCCTTCACACGAACAATCGGTGTTGCTTCTTTTACTGTTTCTGTCATGGGCTCCGCCTCCGTTTCTGTCTAGGCGCCCTTGCGGGCCGCCGCTTTCTTAATTTTTCCGTTTCCTGCCGCCGCGTTTTCTTTCACCGCTGACAGCTCATATTCAGCCACGATTTCATCCGCCTTTTCCCGGCAGTATTCCCAGCAGCTGCAATACTGATTTTCTGAAAAATCCTTTCTGCACGGCATGTAATCCTTGCAAATCTTCATTGCTTTGTCACATCTCGGCATAAACGCGCATCCTGAATTTAACTTAAGCAAATCAGGCGGCGTTCCGGGAATGGGTATAAGCGACTGTCTCTCTCCGTTTGAGTGTGTTCCTATACTCCTCAAAAGACCTCTTGTGTAAGGGTGTTTCGGATTATAAAAAATCTCGTCTGTCGTGCCGTGCTCAACAATCTGTCCGGCGTACATAATATTGATTTTCTGGCACATCGTCGCTACAACGCCTAAATCATGAGTAATCATAATAACCGCAGTTCCCGTCTCCTCAGC
>CASFUI010000329.1 GCA_949297565.1 uncultured Eubacteriales bacterium | reverse complement strand
TATCAAGTATGCTGATGAGGTTATTAGACGTAAGGTCGGTAAGACTGGTAAGAAATAATTAAAGGAGTGAATATTATGGTTAGTAAGAAGTCAAGAACGGTAGTTCGTGAAAATAAACATAGAAAATTACGTAATCGTTTCAGTGGCACGACAGAAAGACCACGTTTAGCTGTGTTTAGAAGCAATAATCATATGTACGCTCAGATTATTGACGATACAGTTGGTAAGACACTTGTCTCAGCATCAACACTTGATAAGGACGTCAAGGCTGAATGTGAAAAGACTAATAACATTGAGGCTGCTGCTGTAGTTGGTAAGGTAGTTGCTAAGAAGGCGTTAGAAAAGGGTATTACGACTGTTGTCTATGACAGAGGCGGTTTTATATATGAAGGAAAAGTAAAAGCATTGGCAGAGGCAGCTAGAGAAGCTGGCCTTGAATTCTAAGCGGAAGGGAGAAACAGTATGAAGCGTACAATCATTGACGCTAGTCAGTTAGAGTTAAATGATAATGTTGTAGCAATCAAACGAGTAACTAAGGTAGTAAAGGGCGGACGTAACATGAGATTCGCAGCTTTGGTTATCGTTGGTGACGGCAACGGACACGTAGGTGCAGGTGTTGGTAAGGCAGCCGAAGTTCCTGAGGCAATCCGCAAGGGAAAAGAAGATGCTATGAAACATTTAGTGGAAGTTCCGATTGATGAGAATGGCTCAGTTCCACATGACTATATCGGCAAGTTCGGAGGCTCGACAGTACTTCTCAAGAGAGCTCCTGAAGGTACAGGTATCATCGCCGGCGGTCCGGCCCGTTCGGTACTTGAGCTTGCAGGCATCAAGAACATTCGTACAAAGTCACTTGGCTCTAACAATAAGCAGAACGTTGTACTTGCTACAATCGCGGGACTTCAGGCTATGAAGACACCTGAGGAAGTGGCAAGACTTCGCGGCAAGTCAGTAAGCGAGATTCTTGGTTAATTTGTGATATTGTAATGTCCGCAGTTATGCGGCGATATGGAGGTTAAAAATGGCTGATAAAAAGTTGAGAATAACTTTAGTGAAGTCTCCAATCAGTGCTGTTCCAAAGCATAGAAGAACTGTTGAGGCAATGGGTCTTACAAAGATGCACAAGACCGTAGAGCTTCCGGATAATGAGGCGACAAGAGGTCAGATACAGCAGATTGGTTACATGTTAAAGGTAGAAGAAATCTAATTCTATTTAGATGAAGGAGGTGCAATAATGGATTTATCTAATTTAAGACCGGCAGAGGGTTCAGTAAAAAGCGATAATTTCAGAAGAGGCCGCGGACATGGCTCCGGCAACGGCAAGACAGCCGGCAAGGGCCATAAGGGTCAGAAGGCGCGTTCAGGTGCTCCAAGACCAGGCTTTGAAGGTGGCCAGATGCCATTATACAGACGAATTCCTAAGAGAGGTTTCACTAACAGAAACCGTCTGGAAATCGTTGCAATCAATGTCAGTGTATTAGAGAGATTTGACGACGGAGCAGAGGTTACGGTAGATACACTTATCGAATCCGGTATTGTTAAAAATCCTAAGGATGGCGTTAAGATTCTTGGAAACGGAGAACTCACAAAGAAGCTTACAGTTAAGGCTAATGCTTTCAGCGCTTCAGCTAAGGAAAAAATCGAAGCTGTTGGTGGAACTTGTGAGGTGGTATAATGATAAAAACACTTGCGAGCGCATTTAAAAATAAGGATATACGCAAAAAATTGCTTTATACACTTATGATGCTTGTTGTAGTGAGAATAGGAAGTCTCCTTCCTGTTCCGGGTGTTGATACAGAGTATTTTAGTACGCTTCTGAGTGGTTTTAACAGCGGCGACTTAAGTTATCTGAGTGCATTTACAGGTGGTTCATTTGAAAAAATGTCCCTGTTTGCACTGAGCATAACACCTTACATTACTTCTTCTATCATCATGCAGCTCTTGACAATAGCTATTCCTAAACTGGAAGAGATGCAGAAAGAGGGCGAGGATGGCAGAAAGAAGATTGCTTCTATTACGAGATATGTGACAGTTGCGCTGGCTCTTATTGAGAGTATTGCTATGGCAGTCGGCTTCGGCAGACAGGGCCTTATCAAGGACTATCAGAATATGAGCATGCTTCACTATGTTACAAGCATTATTGTTGTAGTAGCGGCACTTACCGCCGGCTCAGCAGTACTTATGTGGATTGGTGAGCAGATTACAGAAAAGGGTGTTGGAAACGGTATTTCGATTGTCCTGCTTATAAATATTATTTCCGGTATGCCTAGTGATTTTGTTACACTTTACAGTACATTTGTTTCAAACAAGAGTATTGCAAGAGGTGTGACTGTAGCTGCTATTATTCTTGCGATTATTTTAGCGGTTGTTGTACTTGTTATTTTCCTGCAGGACGGCGAGCGCAGAATTCCTGTACAGTATTCACAGAAGATTGCGGGAAGAAAAACCGTAGGCGGTCAGTCTACAAATATTCCGCTGAAGGTTAATACTGCCGGAGTTATGCCTATTATCTTTGCTTCATCTATTATGCAGTTCCCTGTAATCATCGTACAGCTGTTTACAAGCAATGCATATGAATGGACAAAGTATTTAAGCCAGTCATATTGGTGCAGAATTGAGATGCCTAAGTACTCGATAGGTCTTGTGCTCTACATCATTCTGGTTGTTGTATTCGCATATTTCTATACTTCGATTACGTTTAATCCTGTACAGATTGCGGATAACTTAAAGAAAGCAGGCGGAGTTATTCCTGGTATAACACCTGGTAAATCTACCAGCGAGTATTTGAATAAAATATTAAATTATATCGTATTTATTGGCGCGGTTGGTCTTATGATTGTAGCGTTAATTCCTATTATGTGCACGGGCTTTTTCAATGCCAGTGTATCATTTGGCGGAACATCTATCATCATTATAGTCGGAGTTGTTCTTGAGACAATGAAGCAGATTGAGTCAATGATGGTAAATCGCAACTACAAAGGATTTTTGAGCGAGTAATGATATAGACATGGGTGACTTGCCTGGATATTCTCCGGGCGAGTCGTTTGTGTATAATGCGTTTACGGAGGAAGTTATGAAGATTATCATGTTAGGAGCACCTGGTGCCGGCAAGGGTACACAGGCAAAAAAGATTGCGGCAGAGTACAAGATTCCACATATCTCTACCGGAGATATTTTCAGGGCGAATATTAAAAATAATACTGAACTCGGTAAGAAAGCAAAGACATATATGGATAAGGGTGAGCTTGTTCCTGATGAGCTTACGCTTGATTTAATAATGGATAGATTTCAGCAGCCTGACTGTGCAAACGGATATGTTCTCGATGGTTTTCCAAGAACAATTCCGCAGGCTGAAGCTCTTGACGCTGCTCTTACAGCAAAGGGGGAGGCTGTTGATTATGCGATTAATGTGGAAGTGCCTGACGAGAGTATTGTAAACAGAATGTCAGGAAGAAGAGCATGCGTGGGCTGCGGCGCGACATACCACATAAAGTATAACCCGACTAAGACAGAGGGAATATGCGATGTCTGCGGAGAAAAGCTCATTTTAAGAGATGACGATAAGCCGGAGACGGTGAAGAACAGACTTAATGTATATCATGAGCAGACTCAGCCTTTGATTGATTTCTATGCAAAGAAGGGTGTTCTCGCAGAGGTTGACGGAACAAAGGATATGGAAGAAGTGTTCGGCGACATTGTAAAAATATTAGGAAAGTAGTGCGGTCATGGCAGTTTCGGTAAAATCACACAGAGAAATAGAATTGATGAGAGAGGCAGGCAGAATTCTGGGAAAGGTGCTCAATGATTTGTGTAAGGAAATCAAGCCCGGGATGTCAACCTGGCGGGTCAATCAGCTCGGCGAGGACATGATAAGGAGTTTTGGCTGTGTCCCTTCGTTTCTTGGATATGGCGGTTATCCTGCTTCAATATGTGTTTCGGTTAATGATGAGGTGGTTCACGGCATTCCTTCCAAGAGCAGAATTTTAAAGAATGGAGACATTGTGAGTCTCGATGCCGGAGTAATATATAAAGGGTATCAGTCTGACGCTGCGAGAACTGTCGGCGTCGGAGAAATCAGCAAAGAGGCGTCACAGCTGATTGAGGTTACAAGACAAAGTTTCTTTGAAGGCATAAAATTTGCGAAAGAAGGATGTCATCTGCATGAAATTTCAAATGCCATTGCGGATTACAACGAGAGTTACGGTTACGGTGTTATTCGCGATTTGGTGGGACACGGCATAGGGATGCAGCTTCACGAGGAGCCGCAGATTCCTAATTTCAGACAGGAGCGCAGAGGTATACGTCTGTATGAGGGAATGACGCTTGCTATTGAGCCAATGGTTGCTGCGGGCAGTTGGCAGGTAAGGTGCCTCGACGATGACTGGACTATGGTTACAGTTGACCATTCGCTTGCCGCGCATTATGAAAATACAGTGCTGGTAACGAAAAACGGACCGGAAATTCTTTCGCTTGCAGAGGATTAAAAGGTGAATAGTATGGAAAATCACGCTGAAGCGCTGATTTTTCATACAGCTATTTGTTTCTGAGCGAAAACAAATAGCTCTGATGGCAGATGAGAAACCGCCTGCGCGGATTTCTCATCGCCTCCTCGCGACAAGTCGCTCAGAAAAGGTGAATAGTATGGAAAATAAACTGACAGGCTGTTTTGCCAGTTCGCTTGCGGGGCACGATAAATGCAGAGTCTATGTTATCATAGATGAGGAGCCGGGATATGTATATCTTTCGGATGGCGTCATCAGGACGGTAGATAACCCTAACAAAAAAAAGAAAAAACATATTCAGACAGTTAAGCGCATTGATGATAACATTGCTGAAAAGTTAGAGAAACACAAAGATTTGCAGAATGAGGATATAAAAAGAGCAATCAAGCTATATATTTCTAATATGAAGGAGGACAATACATGTCAAAATCAGATGTAATTGAAATTGAAGGAACTGTTGTTGAGAAACTTCCTAATGCGATGTTTCAGGTAGAACTTGAGAACGGTCACCAGGTGCTTGCACACATCAGCGGCAAACTCAGAATGAATTATATACGTATTTTACCGGGAGATAAGGTGACTATTGAACTTTCTCCATATGATTTGAGCAAGGGAAGAATTATTTGGAGAGACAAATAAATTTTTTGGCGCAAAATTAAAAATTTTAGTTGCAATGGAAAATTATGTTGTGATATAATATCAAACGAACTTGTCTGAAAGGAGGCTTTTGCAGTGAAGGTTAGATCATCAGTAAAACCAATTTGTGAAAAATGCAAAGTCATTAAAAGAAAGGGAAGTATCAGAATTATCTGTGAAAACCCTAAGCACAAGCAGAGACAGGGCTAATTGACAGTTTTCGGGAGAAGTAGAGATACTTCTCATGTTTGTGCGTTTGCGGATAGAATGCATTACAGGTACAATGTATTTTATTTGCGCAAGAAGCTTTCGTGTGTTTAATTTATGGACATACGGGGAGTTTTTAATTATGCGGCTGCAGTGATGAACCACACGGCATAGTTGTAAGGTGGCTCTCACTATTAAATATATGCGGGAAGAATGGCAGCGCACACATTTCAGGCGGCACGTAAGTGACGAGCTGCGTATGTTATTCGTACTGCGAGATTTCATTATAATAAATAATAATTATTAGTTGATTAACGGAGGTTAAAGAACACATGGCTCGTATTTCAGGTGTAGATTTACCAAGAGAAAAGAGAATTGAAATCGGTCTTACTTATGTCTATGGCATAGGCAGAGTCAGAGCATCTAAGATTCT
>CASFUI010000328.1 GCA_949297565.1 uncultured Eubacteriales bacterium | reverse complement strand
TGTCAAATGTTGAGATTAACGATAATCCTGTTCCGATAGATGAGATAGAGTGGTAATTTTGCAGACGGCAGCATTTTTTGCGTGGCGTATATATTCGCGTCAGGTTAGCGTTTTTGGAGGAAGTTTATGGGAAAAATGGTTGTTAAAGATACGTTCAGAGAAATAAAAAATTCATTTGGACGTTTTTTTGCGATTTTTGCAATAGTTGCTATCGGTGTAGCGTTCTTTGCGGGCGTTACGGCGTCATCAGAGGATATGAAACATTCCTCTGACTGCTATTATGACGAGTATAATCTTATGGATTTGAGAATACTGTCGGGAGTGGGATTTACGCAGGAGGATATTGACGCGATACGAAATACCGAGGGCGTTGAGGGCTTGTTTGCGACTCACACTATTGACGCAGTTACAAAAATAGACGGGACTCAGTCTACTGTACGCGTCATGACAGTTCCGGATGATAATCTTACTGATGACAACAGGGATTATATAAACAGGCTTCGCATAAAAGAGGGCAGGCTGCCTGAAAAGGAAGGCGAATGCGTTATACGCTATTCGGAATTTTATCAGGAAAAGATAGAGATAGGTGATGTTATTACACTCTCTTCGGGAAATGACAGCGATATTTCCGACAGTTTAAAGACGGATGAGTATGAGGTTGTCGGAATTGTGTATACCCCTTATTATGTGAGCTACGATATAGGTCAGAGCGATGTCGGAAACGGAAGCGTGGGTTTTTGTATAATGGTTACTGACAGCAGCTTTGCTCAGGAATACTACACGGAAGTATTTGCGACTGTAGAGGGCGCTAAAGAGCTCGATACATATTCCGATGAGTATTTTGATTTGGTGGGCGAGACAAAGGAGCGTATCGAGGCTGCGGCAGAGGAGAGACTTGACGCAAGAGTTCAGTCTGTAAAGGATGAGATTGAGTCGGAGCGCCGGAAAACTATAGATGAAATATATGAAAACGTGAGGACAGAGGTCAGAGAGCAGCTCTATGAGCAATACAGTATGTATTACCCGGGAATTGACGTTTCGTCTATGATTGAGCCGCAGATAGAGAGTATAGTACAGGAAAATATAAACAATCTCGACCTGACTGAAATTAATGAACAGTTTGACAGAGCAGAGGAGGAAGCTATTGATAACGGCGACTGGCAGTGGTATGTTCTTGACCGCAATTCACACTATTCGTTCAGGGATTACGAGTCGAGTGCCGACAGAATGAATGCCATTGCTGTTGTGTTTCCTATGTTTTTCATTCTGGTTGCCGCGCTTGTGTGCCTTACTACAATGACGAGAATGGTTGACGAACAGCGCGGGCTTGTGGGAACTTATAAGGCATTGGGGTATGGTAAGACAGCCATAGCTATGAAATTTGTCCTTTATTCGTTTACAGCTTCAATAACAGGCGGAATACTCGGATGTATTGTGGGATTAAGGTTGTTTCCGGCGATTATCTACGACTGCTGGAATATAATATATTATATGCCGGAAATTCAGTATGCCGACCACTGGCTGCTCTCTATAATTGCCATAGTTTCGCTGGTGCTGGTCATTGTGGCTGCAACTGTGGCTGCATGTGTGAACGAGCTTGCAGAAGTGCCTTCACAGCTCATGCGTCCTAAGTCACCAAAAAAGGGCAAAAAGATATTTCTTGAGCATATTGGTTTTATCTGGAAGAGACTTTCATTTTCCGGCAAGGTTACAGCGAGAAATATTTTCAGATATAAAAAGCGTTTCCTCATGACAGTTGTGGGAATAGCAGGCGGATGCGCGCTGATGTTTGCCGGATTTGGCATTAAGGACAGTATATCGGCTCTGATTGAGAAGCAGTATAATGAGATTATACAGTATGATGTCAGCATAAAGTATGAAGGAGATGAAATACCGGAGACGGTAAGTTCTGATTCAAGGTTTGAGAAGGCAATGACTATATGTGAATATACCTCTGACGTCGGTAATTCCGAGACGATTGATGATGCAGATAAGCAGCAAAGGGAGGATGTTTCAATCGAGGTTGTGGACGATGCGCAGGTATTTAAAGATTATGTGCTTTTGAGAAAAAGAAATACAGATACAACCTATGAGCTTGATGATGAGGGAGTTTGCATAACTGAGCAGCTTGCGGGAGATTTAAACGTAAAAGCCGGTGACAATGTTTATATCACAGGCGAATCAGGGCAGAGAAAGCCTGTCCGTATATCACATGTAGTTGAGATGTATACAAGCAGCAATATTTTTATGACCTCAGAATATTATGAGAGCGTATTCGGAGAAGATTATGAGCCTAACTGCATATTAGGCATATTGGTTGACAACAGTGAGGCGTCTGAAAATCAGATAGGAGAGGAATATCTTTTGATGAGCGGTGTTCGCGGAATGACATTTTTTACCGCCAACATCGAAAAGTTTAATAATATGATTTCATCGCTCAATCTTGTAACATATGTTTTAATTCTATCGGCAGCAGCGCTTACATTTGTAGTGCTTTATAATCTCACGAATGTAAATGTTTCAGAGAGAATACGGGAGATTGCGACTATAAAGGTGCTTGGATTTTTTGATGTCGAGGTGGCTTCATATGTATACCGTGAAAATGTTGCAATTTCTGTGATAGGCTCAGCGGCGGGACTGGTGCTTGGCGTTTTTCTGCATCGCTATATCATGAAGACGGTGGAGATGGACAATGTTATGTTCGGAAACGCGGTAGAGCCGCTTTCATTTGTCTACGCTTTTGTACTCACAATGGTGTTCTCGCTCATTGTAAATCTTGTAATGTACAGGAAGCTCAAAAACATACCTATGGTAGAATCTCTCAAATCTGTAGAGTAACCGGAGGTTTATCCTTGCCGGGTTTTATCTTAAACAGGAAATTGTGCGGGAATTTCCCGTGAAACAAAAAAATATCATATCAGGGACTGGCTGTTCATATATTGTGAAAAACAGGAACAACCAGTCCTTTTTATGTGCTTTTGTGCGCGTAAATCAGGGCATGGAAAGGAGCAATGAACAAACTGAAACAAATTACATGTATACTGCCGGAGAGGATACGCCGTGTTATAGAGTCTGAATTTTCAAGCGGATGCATAGAATTTGACAGGCTCACAGAGATAAGAATACGAGTGGAGAGACCTCTGATGCTTATGTTTAATCCCGGAGGCGAGCGTATATATGAGCAGTTAAGAATTACACCGGATGACATAGCGTATATGATTCAGATGATAACTCGCTATTCAATGTATGCATATCAGGATAATATACGTCAGGGTTATGTCACGATAAGCGGCGGACACCGTGTGGGACTTTTGGGTCAGACAATGGCGGACAGGGGCAGAATAT
>CASFUI010000327.1 GCA_949297565.1 uncultured Eubacteriales bacterium | reverse complement strand
ACAAAAAACTCCAGCACAAAAGCTATTGGAGCCATAATCGGCAGCTCATGTATTGCCGCTAAAAATGTTTCTCCTGTTACCGCTCCCATATTGAGAGCAACATTATACACTATCATTCCGTAAACCATAATTACGGCCATAATGACTGTGAATACTGCATCTTGAAATTTGTTTTTTGGCATAATAAATCCTCCTAATGGTAATTAAAGACATGTGTTGTTCGTTATCATCCGGAGGATTGTGCGTTTCCAATATAACCATATTTTTTTGCTTGAGTATAATAACATATTACATAAAATAATGTAAATACAAATTTTAAAAATAAATTAAAATCTGCTGCTCATATAAACATCCTTACATTACATTCAGATATCCTCTGTATTCCTTTGTCTCTAAAATATTGTTTGCGCGCTCTATCTGCTCGCCTGTCGGCGGAGCAACGTCTTCAAGCGTGTAATCCATTCCCAGCTCTTTCCACTTAAACACTCCGAGTGTGTGATACGGAAGAATTTCAAAACGGTCAACCGTCTTTAAACTCTTTACAAAATCACGCAGCTTCTCCAAGTCGCCCTCATCATCGGTATATCCCGGCACAAGCACATGACGAATCCACATTTTTTTGCCGTTGTCAGATAAATATCTTGCCAAATCCAAGATATTGCTGTTATCCCAATGAGTGAGCGCTT
The DNA here is from genome assembly GCA_949297565.1 of uncultured Eubacteriales bacterium. Taxonomy (GTDB): domain Bacteria; phylum Bacillota; class Clostridia; order Lachnospirales; family Lachnospiraceae; genus Lachnospira. The sequence continues at coordinate 4,520 of CASFUI010000327.1, read as the reverse complement.
TATGTTTTTCAGAGTCAATGTGCTTTATATCAAGGAGAAACAAATCCGTATATTTCATAAGCTCATTAAACTTGCTGAAAAATGGCTCCTCTCGCGTAAACGGATTGCCTGAGGTGTCAAGCGTCGTATGAACACCCTCAGCTTTTGCAAGCCTGAACAGCTCCGTCACATAGTCAAGCTGCAGGAGAGCCTCGCCGCCGCTGACTGTTATACCGCCGTTATCCTTCCAGTATGAACGGTATCTCAGCGCCTTTTTTAAAGTTTCAGCAGGCGTTTCCTCATAAGAATTCTTGTCCTTCATCGCCCATGTATCAGGGTTGTGGCAATATCTGCATCTCATGTGGCAGCCCTGCAAAAATATAATATATCTCACTCCTGGTCCGTCTACAGAACCGAAGCTCTCAACTGAGTGAATTATTCCCTTAATTTCTTTGTTTTCCATATACAATTCCCCTTTTTAAATATTCCGATATATGCCGCAGTAAACTGTGCACCCTGTGCACAGTTTATCATGTGCGTATTGCGCACATGGAGCCTCCGGCGGATTTTAAGCGCTCATATTTTTGCGGTAAACGCAAAAATTTATGCGCAGTAAACTGTGCACCCTGTGCACAGTTTATCATATAATATATTCTAAATCAAATAGGGGTTTTTATACGGTGATTGCTCTATATGTACAACAGCTCTTCTATCACATTTTTCACTGAAGAAATTTTTTTAATTTCACCAATTTCAGCTCCGCAGAATATCAGTCCGTTGTCAACATCTCCCTTGACGGCTTTTATCAATGCGTCTGTTATACAGTATGGTATCTGCGCCGGATTGCATTTTGAAAGACATGACAGACACTTTTTAACCGGAATGCTTTTTTGTTCTATACTTCTCACAAACGCGTTTCTCACCGCACGCCCGGGCATACCTACAGGACTTTTTATTATCACAATGTCATCCTTATCCGCGTCAACATACGCCTGTTTATATCGTTCATCGGCGTCGCACTCCGCTGTTGCGACAAATCTGCTTGCTACCTGTATAGCATCAGCTCCAAGCGAAAAAACATGTTCGGCGTCATCTCTCGCAGAAATTCCTCCACCTGCCGCTACCGCGATTTTTTTTGAAAATTTTTCTTCATACTCTTTTTTGCAGTCTATAACAGATTTTACTATATTATCGAAATCAACGCTGTCAGGGCAGGAAGCCTCCTGTGCCGTGTACCCGAGATGTCCTCCTGCTTTTGGTCCTTCAACTACAATCAAATCAGCAGTTTCGCCGTACCTGTCAGCCCAGTGTTTAAGCAATATTTTAGCTGCTCTCGCCGATGAAACAATAGGCGCTATGCAAGGCTTTTTCACCTGAAACTTTTTGCATGCATCTGACACAACCGCCGGCAAATCGATAGGAAGTCCTGCGCCGCATACTATTATATCGGCGCCTGATTTTACAGCCTCCTCAACATGCTCTCTGTAATTTTTGAGGGCCGTCATGACGTTTACTCCTATCATGCCCTTATTCTGCGCAATTTCTTTTGCTTTCATAATATGAGAGCGTATAGCTCTCAGACAGCTCCCCAGCGTATCAGTCTCAAAGTCAGGTTCGTTAAATCCTATCTGAGCCGTTGATATAATACCGACGCCGCCCTCCTTAGCCACAGCTCCAGCAAGGCCGCTCAGGCTTACTCCCACGCCCATTCCGCCCTGAATTAAAGGTATATCCAGTTGTTTTCCGCCTATAACAAGAGCTTTATTATTTTTACATTTTTCTAAATCTTTCATATCTTTTTTCTGTCAGCTCCTCCGCTGTCATACTGCCTTTATCCATAAGGAAACCGGCAATAAGAATTTTTATATACATACAAAAAACTATAAGATTTTCTCTTGAAACAACTTCATATTCAGGAATAACACGCTCTATTATTCCCATTTCAAGCAAATCTTTAGCTGTGATTTTCATATCCTCGCTGGCTTTTTCCGCCATTTTCGGGTTTTTGTAAAGAATACTCGCAAACCCTTCAGGTGACAGCACTGAGTATACGGAATTTTCCAGCATCCATACTTCATCCGCCGCCGCAAGCGCAAGCGCTCCGCCGCTGCCGCCCTCCCCGATAAATATTGAAAGAATAGGGCATTTAAGGTCTGACATCTCAAACAGATTTTCCGCAATGGCTGTTCCCTGACCTCTCTGTTCCGCGCCCGCTCCGGGATATGCGCCCGGAGTATCAACAAAACAGATTACCGGTCTGCCAAATTTTTCAGCCTGCTTCATAAGACGCAGAGCTTTCCTGTACCCCTCAGGATTAGGCATGCCGAAATTTCTGTAAATATTATCCTTTACGTTGACGCCCTTCTGATGACCGATTACGGTGACAGGCATTTTTCCAAACATCGCTATTCCGCCGATAATCGCTCCGTCATCTCCGAATTTTCTGTCTCCGTGGAGCTCGTAAAAATTTTTCGTAAGCCTGTTGATGTAATCAATAGTTGTAGGTCTCTTGTTATCTCTTGCTATTTTTACCTTTTCCCATGCCGACAGATTGTTTTCCTGTGCATTCTCCCAGTCTATATCAGCATAGCGTTTTTTCAGATTAGCCCATTTATCCTCAAGATATTTTTTATATTCAGCAAGTCTGTTGTCTTTATTTTTAATATGCAGCTTAACAATCTGTGAAAGTGTCTTTTTAAGATTACTGCGCTCAACAATATTATCAATCATTCCGTGTTCAAGCAAAAATTCAGCACGCTGAAAACCCTTAGGCAGCTCCTGACCTATTGTCTGTCTGATTACTCTCGGTCCGGCAAAGCCGACTAACGCCTCGGGCTCAGAGAGAATAATATCTCCAAGCATCGCAAAGCTCGCCGTTACTCCTCCTGTTGTCGGATTTGTAAGCACTGTGACATACAGAAGTCCAGCCTTGTCATGGCGCTTTATTGCCGCGCTCGTTTTTTCCATCTGCATCAGGGATACAACACCCTCCTGCATTCTGGCTCCTCCGGAACATGTAAATACAATCAGCGGAAGTTTCAATTCTGTGGCTTTTTCAACAGCGCGAGTAAGTTTTTCACCTACGACCTCGCCCATGCTTCCCATAAGAAATCTTGTATCACAAACGCCTATGACAACATCATTTCCGTCTATTTTTCCGTGACCTGTCACAATGGCCTCATCTAATCCTGTTTTTGATTTGAGCTCGCGTAATTTCTCAGGATAGCCCTCAAAACCGCACGGATTTTTTTCTTTAATTCCAACATCCCATTCCTCAAAGGTGCCGGAATCCAGCACCATTGATATTCTTGTTTTTGCGTCTATTTTGAAATAATGATTGCAGTTCGGGCAGACACAGTTGTTAAGATACATATCTTCTGTAAGAATCATTTTTGAACATTTCGGACATTTTGTAAACAATCCGTCCGGCACGTTTGCCTTGCTGTCACTTACAGGCAAGGATGTATTTTTCTTAAAAAAAGACTTAAATTCCATACTGTTCTCCATTTTACATAAAATCAGCAAACTCTTCTGCTATAAAATTTGTCGTCACATTACCTTTTTTGAATTTCTCGTTGCAGCATATCTCATATTGAAAATCGCGGTTTGTCGTGACGCCGTCAATTATTATTTCACCGAGTACACTCTTCATTTTACTGATTGCAAGACTGCGGTCACTGTCGTGAACAATAACCTTCATAATCATTGAATCATAAAACGGAGGTATCGAGTAGCCCTGATACACGGCTGTATCTATTCTTACTCCGTTTCCTCCCGGAATATGTATATGGCTTATAGTCCCCGGAGAAGGCGCAAATTTTTTATAAGGATCCTCCGCGTTAATTCTCATCTCTATCGCAGAGCCTCTCAGCACAACATCCTCCTGTGAAATGTTAAGCCTCTCGCCCGCGGCAATCTTAATCTGCTCTTTTATAAGGTCTATTCCCGTCACCATTTCGGTAACGCCGTGCTCGACCTGAATTCTTGTATTCATCTCCATAAAATAAAAATTGTTATTTTTGTCGAGAAGAAACTCTACGGTGCCCGCGTTTGTATAATTGGCAGCTCTCGCAGCCCTCACAGCGGTTTCTCCCATTTTTTTTCTTATTTCTCCGTTAAGCCCGGCAGAAGGTGATTCCTCCACAAGTTTCTGATGATTGCGCTGTATCGAGCAGTCTCTTTCCCCGAGATGAATAATATTTCCGTAATTGTCGGCAAGAATCTGAAATTCTATATGACGAGGTTCTTCAATGTATTTTTCTATATACATTGTTTTATCCGCAAAACCGTTTACCGCCTCTCTCTGAGCATTGTTAAACTCCCTCTCAAATTCCTGCTCGTCGCGGGCTATTCTCATGCCCTTGCCTCCGCCGCCAAGCGCGGCCTTAATCATAACAGGATAACCTATCTGCTCTGCATATCTTTTGCCATGAGCCGCGTCAAAGACCGGCTCTTTCGTTCCCGGAATTACAGGAACACCCGCGGCAGACATTGTGTTTCTTGCTTCCTGCTTATTTCCCAGCTTTTCAATAACCTCACTT
>CASFUI010000326.1 GCA_949297565.1 uncultured Eubacteriales bacterium | reverse complement strand
TGTGAGCTTTGAGGAGGGGCTTGATGTGATGGCTGAAAGCCGCGTTTCTCTGAATGTAATGACATGGCACAAGGGCGGAATGACCGAGCGCATAGCTAATTCTATGCTCAACGGCTCGGTCTGCGTGACAGACGAGACAACTTATATTAACAGAAATTTTACGGACGGAGAAAATATTGTCACGTTTGAGCTCGACAATATTGAAGCCCTTCCGGGAAAGCTTAAAAAGCTGTTGAGTCCTGAAAACAGGGAAGCTCTCAACAGAATTGCGGCAAACGCATTTGAAAAGGCTCAAAAAGAGCATACGTGGGATGTAAGGGCAGAACAGCTTTTGGAGATTTTGGCTGAGATAGAAAAGCCTGCGGTATGGAGGCGGTAAATGAGAATTTTGTATTATACATGGAATGAGGTTATGAAGAGCGACGTTGCAAGTACTCTCAGGAGTGCCGGCCATGAGGTTGCGGAAATTTCATATCCCGTTAAAAATTACATAAAGGACGCGGATTTTACCGCCTATATTGAAGATGTTTTAAGCGGCGGAGGGTTTGACTGTATATTTACAATGAATTATCTGCCGGTGCTCGCGAAGATTTCTTTTAAAAGAAGGCTTGCGTATATAGCATGGATTTCAGACAGTCCGAATTACACAACATATTCGGAAATGATACACAGTCCGTACAGCTATATTTTTCACTTTGACAGGTCTGAGGCTGAAAATCTCAAAAGAACAGGGGCGCGCAATATTTATCATCTTCCGCTGGCTGTCAATACACGAAGAGTTAAGCAGCTTACGGAAAGCTCTGCCGTACAGAATGCGTATAAAGCGGACGTATCTTTTCTGGGAAATTTATATCAGGATGAGTATAATTTTTTTGAGCAGATTAAGGGACTTAACGCGTACCAGCGCGGATTTATTGATGCTGTACTCAGGGCGCAGCTTCAGTTTCAGGGGTGTGATTTATTGGAGGAGGCAATACCGAAGCCTTTCATGAGTGAGCTTCTGGGACTTGTAAAATTTAATCTTGACAGTGAGCTTATGTTGTCTGATGAGAAGGTGATGCTGGGTATACTCAGAAAAAATGCTACGGTCATAGAGAGAAAGGAAATTCTGGAGCTGCTGTCAGAGCATTTTCAGACTGTTTTATATTCGCAGTCTGACAGCAGTATGCTTCCTTTAGTGGAAAACAGGGGGTATCTTGATTACAGCACTCAGATGCCGGTTATGTTTAATCAGAGCAGTATCAATATCAATATTACGCTCAGGTGTATTCTGTCGGGGATAAGCCTTCGGGCGCTTGATATTATGGGAGCAGGCGGTTTTCTTCTTTCTAATTATCAGCCTGAGCTCGCCGAGTTTTTTGAGGACGGGAAAGAAATGGTAATGTTTTATGACCGTAAGGATTTGCTCGAAAAGACGCGGTATTATCTTTTACATGACGATGAGCGCAGGGAGATTGCGGCAAACGGCAGGAAAAAGGTTGAGGAGCTGTTTGATTATTCGTATGCATGGGAGAGAATTTTCGGGGAGGTGTTTAAATAGATGCAGAGGTCTGCCGGACATATTTCCCTGAGCGGGAGCGCAATAAAAATTATAGCGTTATGCGCTATGTTTACAGACCATTTCGCGGCAGTATTCTTATCAAGAATTATTGACAGCGGTATGGCGGGGGCAGCAAATTCACTGCTGACTCAGCTTTACATTTATATGAGGGCAATAGGAAGGCTTGCGTTTCCTCTGTTTGTATTCCTTTTGGTTGAGGGAGTGCTTCACACGCGCAGCAAACAGAAATATTTAGGGCGTATGCTTTTGTTTGCCGCAATTTCAGAGATACCGTTTGATTTGGCGTTCAATATTAACAGGTATAATGTGCGCAGAGGCAGAATACTTGAGTTTTCATATCAGAATGTGTTCTTTACGCTCTCCATAGGACTGCTGGTGGTTATAATCATTGAGTTTTTGTGGAAAAAGCGGATATTTTTATTTAATGCTGTGGAAAAAGAGTGTAAAACCGCGCCCGGAAAAGAAGCCTTTGCGGCTGCTGCAGAAAACGCCGTAAAATTTTGTCTGAGCGTTTTTGTGACGGCGGCAGGCGTTGCATTATCGGTGTTTATGAGAACGGATTATTCGGGAATAGGCGTTTTGGCGGTTGTGGTTATGTATGCGATGAGGAAAAGACGGTGCGCGGGACTTGCGGCGGTATCGCTCGTGCTGTCTGTATACACACTGTTTGAGCTGCC
>CASFUI010000325.1 GCA_949297565.1 uncultured Eubacteriales bacterium | reverse complement strand
GCTCTGCTATACATTTTTTACGGTTGTGCTCACAGGAGAGTCAATTCTTCTGGGATGGGATACAGGGGCTGTTGTACTGCTTCTGTTAGGGCTTATTGTGAGCTGGGGGCTTCACATTACAGGAAAAGTTTCTGAGTCAGGCAGAATGTGGCTGTATTTTATTATGATGATGCTGGCGTTTTTCTTTTATGGAATACATGAAACCAGTATCTATGATTTGGCGCCTGTGATGATAGTTGCTATTATAATGTGCTCGGCAACGGAGATGTACAGCATAATATGGCTTTGTGTTGCTACATATTTTCTTACTATGTTATATGATTTTGTGTTTGTGCTCGGAGGGGATGTTGAACTGACTCCGCTCTCTGTTACAAGAACGCTTCTTCACTTTGCGCTTGTCTGTATGGCAGGATATTTAGCCAGGCTTGTAATCGGAAAAAGGAGAAGAGAGCGAGCCGAAACAGATGAAAAAATTGCCAAGCTGGAGGAGATAAACCGCAGGACAGAGGATTTTCTGACAAATGTGTCGCATGAGCTCCGCACGCCAATCAATGCGGTTACCGGCATCACTGCTGTCATGCTTAAAAATGAGGAAAACGACAGCAGGAGGAAGGATATTATATCTATACAGAATGCAGGGCACAGGCTGTTCAGACAGATAGAGGATATACTCGACTATACGGAAATAGATACCGGCAGGATTAAGGTGAGCGAAGATACCTATATGATTTCATCGCTTATGAACGACATTATAACAGGAAACCGTATGCAGGCGAAAGAACATACGCCCGAGGTGATTTTTGATATTGATGCCGGTATACCTTCTGTTCTTCTTGGAGATGCAAAGAAAATAAAGAAAATAATAAGGCATCTTTTAGACAATTCGATTAAGTTTACCAAAAAAGGCGGCGTGTATGTGAGAATTTATGCGCTCAACAAGCCTTACGGCATCAATCTCTGCATAAGAGTGAGCGATACAGGAGTCGGAATAGAAGAGAGTGATTTAAGGAAGATTACAGAGAAATTCTATCAGTCGAGCAGGGGAAGAAACCGCAGAGCAGGAGGGCTCGGACTTGGACTTTCGATAGTTCATGGACTGGTTGAGGCAATGGAAGGATTTATGCAGATTGAAAGCGCTGTGGGAAGCGGTACGACTGTGTCTGTGAGTATCCCTCAGAAGGTTTCTGATAGTTCACCGAGTATGGAAATTGAGGATAAGTCAGGTCTTTGTCTGGCAGCTTTCCTAAGACCTGAGAAATATGAGGTTCCGGAGGTCAGAAATTATTATGATGAAATGATTTCTCATATGGTGCAGGGGCTTGATATTCCGCTGCACAGGGTTACCAATATAGGGGAGCTTGAGAAGCTTATTTCAATGTACGAGCTTACGCATCTGTTTATCGGAAAGGAAGAGTATGAGGAAAGTAAATCATACTTTGAAGCTCTGGATAAGAATATAAATGTAATTGCGGTTGCGGACGAAAGTTTCGTACTCCCTGCGGGCAGCAGAGTAAAGCTTTTGCGAAAGCCTTTCTACTGTTTTCCTGTTGTTGGAATACTTAACGGAGGAACAGCCAAAAATGCCGATTCGTTTGAGGAAAGGCGCATAATTTGTCCGGGACTTAAAGTACTGGTTGTGGATGATGAGCCTATGAATCTCATAGTTGCAGAGGGGATTTTTAAGGATTATCAGATGCGGGTTAAGACGGCAGAAAGCGGCAGGAAAGCCATAGAGCTTTGCCAGAAAGAAGATTTTGACCTGATTTTTCTTGACCATATGATGCCTGAAATGGACGGAGTGGAAACTCTCAAAAGGCTCAGAAAAATACATGCCGATTCAAGCAAGGCGCTTACGGTTATTGCATTTACCGCAAATGCTGTCAGCGGCGCGAGGGAAATGTTTCTTCGCGAAGGCTTTGATGAGTTTGTTTCAAAGCCTATCGATACTCTTGAGCTTGACCGTGTTCTAAAGAAGGTACTGCCTAAATCTTTAATTGTATATGCGGACGAAAATTATAAAAAAAGCAATATGGAGCAGAATACCGACGGACAGGAAGCTGTTTTGGAGGAAAGCACAGAAGTTCAGGAGGAAGAAAAAAGTCTCAAAGATGATAAAACGGCTTCACTCGAAGCAGCCGGAATAAATATGGAAAACGGACTTCAATACTGCCGCGGCGACATGGATTTTTATTTTGAACTGCTTGCGATGTTTGCGCAGGATGAAAAGCGAAAGTCCAATGAGATTGACAATTTTTATAATCAGCAGGATATGGACAATTACCGTATACTTGTACACGCTCTCAAAAGCTCTTCAAAGATGATTGGCGCTGACACACTTTCAGAAATGGCAAGAAATGCGGAGGATGCAGCAAAAAATTATGACAGGGAATATATTGCATCACACCATGAAGAGCTGCTTTCTGAATACCGCAGAGTATCACATTGCATATCAGAGGCGCTTGATTCAGATAATGGCTCTGACGGGCAGGATTTCTGCGAAAACAGCGCAGAGCTGTCTCTGCAGGATTTGATGAGCAAACTTAATGAATTAAGCGCAAGTCTTGATACATTTGAGGCAGATAAAGCGGAGGCTCTGATTTCTGAAATGAGCGGAGCCGTATTTAAGGGGACTTCTGTCGCGAAGCTTCTCGGTGAGATAAAGACGAGCGTCGAGGATTTTGAATTAAGTGCGGCTGCCGATAAGCTGGAGGAGCTTATAGGCAGCTTAGAGAGGGGTGAGGCGTGATGATTTTAAAGAAATTGCATCGCATTATCGGTGATAATAATATGGATATTCAGGAGCGCTTGTTCCGTATTTTGGTGTTGATTGGGCTTTTTGGTCTGCTTGTGGGAATTACGGCAGGCATTATATCCGGAGAGAGTATCGTTAATAATGTAGCCATGATAATAGCTCTGTTGTTTTTTGCAACTGTAACTTATATTTCTATACGGTTTCATAAAATACAGACAGGGGCTGTTATCATGGGCTCTATTATTATCTATGTGGTAATGCCGTTTAATTTTGTGACGACCGGAGGTATATACGGCGGCGCTCCAATTTGGTGTCTGTTCGGTATGTTTTATGTGTGCCTTGTCATCGGGGGTAAAATCAAATATGTACTGATTACAAGCGGTTTTATTGTATATGCCGTTTTATATTATATTGCGTATCGTTACCCGTCGTTAATTGTTCAGCATACGGTTGAAATGGCATATACAGATTCTCTTGCGACGCTGGCTATTGTTACAGTTATAATCTGCGGCATGATATTGTATCAGAACGCAATTTATCGTATGGAAAATGCGATAGCTAAGAAGCAGAAAAAAGAAATCGAAGAGCTTAACCATATGCAGAACCGCTTTTTCTCCAGCATGAGCCATGAAATAAGGACGCCTATAAATACAATTATCGGTCTCAACGAGATGATACTCAGGGAGACAGATTCGGATGAGGTTGCGGCGGACGCCAGAAATATTCAGAGTGCAAGCAAGATGCTTCTTACGCTTATCAACGATATTCTGGATATGTCAAAAATAGAATCAGGGAAAATGGATATTGTGCCTGTTTCGTATGACGTCGGGGCCATGCTGTCGGATATTGTAAATATGATTTGGGTGCGTGCCAGAGAAAAGGGACTGGAATTTCATATTGATATTGACCGGACTATGCCCTCACAGATGTTTGGCGATGAGGTGAGGATTAAACAGGTTTTGATCAATGTGCTTAACAATGCGGTCAAATATACGTCTGAGGGCTCTGTTACGCTGTCAATACAGTGCAAGAGGACGGATGGCGGACGTGTACAGGTAATTTACTCCGTAACGGATACAGGTATGGGAATTAAAAAAGAGAACATACCGTATCTGTTCAGCGCATTTAAGAGAGTTGACGAGGAGAAAAATCGTTATATTGAGGGGACCGGTCTTGGGCTTTCCATTGTAAAACAGCTTGTGGAGCTTATGGGCGGCGATATTGCGGTAAACAGTGTTTATACAAAGGGCTCTGTTTTTGTGATTACCATACCTCAGGAGATTGTTGGAGAAAACGAGATTGGAGAGCTTGATCTTGAAACACGCCATGCAATAAATGCAAGGAAACATTACAAGCAAAGCTTTGAAGCTCCGAATGCGCATATTCTCGTTGTCGATGACAACGAGACCAACCTGCTGGTTGTTGAAAAGCTTTTGAGAGATACAAAGGTCAAAATAGATACTGTAACAAGCGGAGCGGAATGCCTTAAGAAAACACTTCAAATCAGATACGACGTGATTTTTATGGATCACCTTATGCCTGTTATGGATGGAATTGAATGCTTTCATGCTCTCAGGACGCAGACAGGAGGATTAAATCAGGATACTGCGGTTGTAGCTCTTACGGCAAACGCAGGAGGAGAAAAT
>CASFUI010000324.1 GCA_949297565.1 uncultured Eubacteriales bacterium | reverse complement strand
GTAATCTCTGATGACAACGGCTCAAGCACATCTGCGAGAATATTTGCACAGACAATATCGTAGCACTCAAAACCGCATCTTTTCTGTATCTTTTCGTCATCTATGATATTTCCCTCTATAACTTCAAGCTGCTCAGGCAGAATATCGTTCTGCGCAGCGTTTTCCTCAGACGCCGTAATAGCATTCGGGTCAAGGTCGGTACCAAGCGCATGTTTGGCGCCGTACTTTAACGCAACAACAGAAAGAATACCGCTTCCGCAGCCTACGTCAAGCACTTCCTCACCGCCCCTGACATATTTCTGAAGCTGTTTTATGACCATTCTGGTAGTCTCATGCGAGCCTGTTCCAAAGGCCGTACCCGGGTCAATAGACAGAACCGGGTGTCCCTTCATCTCTTCAGTAACCGGCTCCCATGTAGGCTTAATGTATAAGTCTCCTATCGTAAATGTGTGCCAGTACTGCTTCCAGTTGTTAATCCAATCCTTATCCTCTGTCTGGCTCTCGGTTACGGTCCCCTCGCCTACATTCACAAAACCGCGCAGCTTATCGAGTCCCGCCTCAACCTTTGCAAGAATTGTATTGTCGTCCTCATCCGCATCAATATAAAAATTAACCTTTGCAGAGCCGTCGTCAGGAGGAAGCTCGGGAATAAAATCAACAAACATTGTCTTTGCCTCCTCCTGTGTAAGCTGCACATTATCCTGTATCTCTATTCCCTCTATTCCGAGTTCAGACAGCATGCAGCTTATCAAATCCACAGCCTCGGTTGTCGTCTGAATTGTATATTTGTTCCATTTCATAATCTTCTCCATTCCGAAGCGTTTTACGCGTCCTTTAAAAATGCTTTATAGCTCAGGTATGCCTCATACAAATCAACCTTGCTTATAACCTCGTATGGTGCATGCATATTCTGTACACCGACGCCGCTGTCTATAACATTCATTCCGTAATTCGCAAGAATATAAGCGATAGTTCCGCCTCCGCCCAAATCCACTCTTCCAAGCTCGGCAGTCTGGAACGCCACATCATTATCATCCATAATTTTTCTGAGCTTTCCGAGATATTCGGCACTTGCGTCATTTGAGCCGCTCTTTCCTCTTGAGCCCGTATATTTCATAAACACAACGCCTTTGCCGAAATACGCCGTATTTTTCTTCTCATTGACATTTGAATAGTTCGGGTCATATGCTGAATTTACGTCAGAAGAGAGCATATTTGAATTTGAGAGCGCTCTGCGAAGCTTGAGCTCAGAGTACTGTCCGCTTCTGTCCATAACCTCGGCAACCATATTTTCAAAAAATCTTGAATGCATTCCCGTAGCGCCCACGCTTCCGATTTCCTCTTTATCCACAAGTATACAAACGCTGGTTTTTTCCGGATTTTCCGATTCGAGCTGGGCTATCAGCGAAGGGTATGCGCAAACACGGTCATCGTGACCGTAGCCTATTACCATACTCCTGTCAATACCGTAATCCCTTGCAGGACCTGCCGGAACGACGCACAGCTCTGCCGAAAGAAAATCCTCCTCTTCTATTCCGTAGCGCTCCTTGAGAAGCGATAAAATATGAGCCTTAACGGCATCTTTTTCAGAGGCTTTATCCTTATTAGTATCTTCGGCATCTACGTCACTCTTCAAATCATCGGCGCTCTCGCCGTCATTATCACGTTTTGCAGGCATACTTCCTACAAGCACGTTTAAATCCTCTCCCTCGATAACCTTATCGGCCTTTTTATTCATCTGCTCAGCGGCAAGATGAATAAGCAAATCTGAAATTCCGACAACAGGCTCATCGCTCTTTTCACCTATGCATATCTCGACAGATGTCCCGTCTTTTAACGCCACAATGCCGTGAAGCGCCATAGGCATTGCAACCCACTGATATTTCTTAATTCCGCCGTAATAATGCGTATCCATAAGCACAAGACCGCTGTCCTCATACAGCGGATTCTGTTTGATGTCAAGCCTCGGAGAATCTATGTGTGCGCCGAGAATGTTAAGCCCGTTCTCCATAGGCTCTTTTCCAAGTGAGAAAAGCACAATCGCCTTTTCTTTATTTACGGCATACACCTTATCTCCTGCCTCAAGTCTCTCATTATTATTGATAACATCAAATAAATTTTTATACCCTGACTCCTCTGCAAGCCTTACCGCCTCCTTAACACACTCGCGCTCAGTCTTGCACTCTGAAATAAAATTTTTATAAGAGTCAGCAAAGGAAAAAATACGTTCTCTCCCTTCATCGTCATACTTGTTCCATGCATTCTTTCTATCCATAATAATCCTCCATTCCGAAGCGGTTTATTGCGAAGGAACGCGAAGAAAAATCGCCTGCGCGAATTTTTCTTCTGCGATAGAAGCTGTTTGTGACGCTCCGGCACAAACAGTGGTATGAAAAATAAGCTATCGAGCTTATTTTTCATACTTATCCTCCATTCCGATTTTATATATCAAGCGTAAGCTGGTTATCGTCTGCTCCGCCGCTTTCCTGTTCTCTTATCTCAGCCTCAAGCTCCATCTGCGCTTCATCCTTAAACTTTTCAACCAGTTCCTCGCTTATAACCGGAAGCTCATCAATAGACTGAACTCCGAAGCTTCTTAAAAATTCCTCCGTAGTTCCGAAAAGCATTGGTCTTCCCGGAGCGTCAAGACGCCCGAGCTCCTTTGCAAGCCCGTACTCCACCAGCTTATTAACGGCATGGTCACAGCTTACACCTCTTATTTTTTCTATCTCAAGCTTGGTAATAGGCTGTTTATAAGCAATAATGGACAGCGTTTCCAAAAGCACATCGGTAAGCACATATTTTCTCGGCTGGCTCGCAACTTTTATAAGCTGCTCATAATATTCTGTCTTTGTGCAGAGCTGAAATGAATTTTCCAGCTCGATAATTCTGATGCCGCGGTTTGCAGCCTCATACTTGTCCATCATATTATGTACTATTTTAACGGTTGTATCAACATCATGCTCAATGGCAGCGGCAAGCTTTTCCGCCTCAACGGAATCTCCCATTGCAAACAGCACCGCCTCTATAACCGCCTCTATTCTGTCTAAGTCCATTTATTCTCCATTCCCGCGAAATTTTTGCGATTTTTAAAATATATTTTTAATGTCCGCAAAGCCTTCGCAATCTACTCCTCAGCAATAACCTCATCTATAAGTTCCGGATTTCTGACAACATTTATATCAATCTCGCCGAAAGTTCCCTCCTGATGCACCTCGACAAAACCTGTCTTTATAAGCTCAAGCATCACAAGAAATGTGACGATTACAGAAACCTTTGATGAGTTCTCGGAGAGCATGTCCCTGAACGAAAACCTTTTGTGCGTTATCAAAAAGCTCTTAACCTGAACAAGCTTCTCAGACATGCTGACCTCTTCTTTTTCTATTTTTCCGAACTTGCTTCTTATCGGGTCAACCTTTTCCTCCTGACGCTTAAGCACCTCCTGAAAAATAGCGTTAAGCCTGGCAAGCGTCGTATCTCCTACAAGCTCCTTTAAATTCACAGGCGGTCTGTACGCCTCAACCTCCTCAGGAACAGTCGGCTTTTTATAAAATGTACGCTCCGCGTCAATCTGCCTGTCCTTAAGCTCATAAGACATATATTTAAAAAGCTTATATTCAAGAAGCTTCTCGACAAGCTCGGCTCTCGGGTCTTCCTCCTGCCCCTCGTCATTCACTTCCTTAGGCAGAAGCATTCTTGACTTAATATCAAGCAATGTCGCCGCCATAACAAGAAATTCGCTCACAACATTCAAATCCTCTTTGTCCATCTGATTGACATACTCCATGTACTGCTCCGTAATCATCGCAATCGGAATATCATATATATTAACCTTATTTTTATCAATCAGATGCAGCAGCAAATCAAGCGGTCCCTCAAACACCTGAAGCTTTACATTAATTCCCATTATCAATCTCCATTTTTACATAAAAACACAAATTATATTGTAACCAAAATTAATACTTTATGCAATAGCCGTGAGATTGAAAATATTTTGTCAATGATATATACTAATTACTGCAAAATGCACATTTTATACAATTTTGCGGAATAATAGTACTATAACAAATCTAGCTCTGCAAGGCAGCGCGGAACGGAATTATATGAATAAACACGTGAATAAAATTATTATTACTGTTAAACAAATATCCAAGAGACTCTCCAGGCATTCAATCACAAATTATGCCGCTCAGTCATGCTTTTATATGATTTTGAGCTTCTTCCCTTTTTTAGTGCTTCTTATGAGCCTTATCCACTATCTGCCTGTAACTCCGGAGACGATTATCGAAATTCTTAAGGCGGTAGCTCCTCCTCAGATTGAGCCTATGCTTGAGAGTATAATAAATGATGTATACAACAATTCAAGTATAGCGGTTATTTCAATGACCACAATAGTAATACTGTGGTCAGCAGGAAAGGGATTTCTCTCAATTATCCAGTGCCTTAACACGATTTATGACGCGCATCGCCACCGCAACTGGTTTGTTTCACGAATGATGTCAACATTTTACACTATTATATTCCTGTTCAGCATTGCTGCGTCTCTCATTCTTCTGGTGTTCGGAAATAAGCTTGTGTCATTTATAGGTCTGTTTCTGCCCGGAATTGCAAATGTGCTGGAAGCGATTATTCACAATAAATCGCTGTTATTCCCTTGCGCGCTTATGCTTTTATTTATGTTTATGTACAAATACCTTCCAAACCGCAAGTCAACACTTTTAAATGAACTTCCGGGAGCCGCATTTTCTTCTGTCGGCTGGTTTTTGTTTTCATATTTTTATTCAATATATGTAAACAACTCTCCGAACTTTTCACTTATGTACGGAAGCCTGTCGACGCTTATTTTCGCGTTAATCTGGATGTATTCCTGCCTTGTAATACTTTTTCTCGGAGCGGAGCTCAACATGTTTATCCTTAAAAAGCGCTCAGGAGACTACAGTTCCTGGATAGAAGAACTGTAAAATATCCATGTAGTTCATACCTCGTTTTGTCATAACATTTACGGCATTCTGGCTCATGCCGATGCCGTGGCCGTAGCCCCCTCCGGTAATTTCAAATCCGCTCACTGAATTGTCAAGCGTTACATTCTCAAACACGCAGAACGTGCTCGGAAGCGCCGACATATTTGTGGAGCCTGTATTTGTCTCAAGCGTCTCATCCGCAACCCCAAAAGCCGTCCTTATTAAAGATTCACTTTCTATGCGTACAGTCGCAGCATCCCCCTCAACCGTAACGCATATAGCCGCGCCTCCCGCGACACGCTTATCAACTGTTATTTTCTGTATTGTCCCCACTGTCTGAATATCTTTTGACTCAAACTCACCTGCGTCATTTTTGGTCTTCACGCGCTCAGGAAGCGCCATATACAATCCGTTAAGCTTCTGGTTAAATGAATTGCTTAGTTTTTCCGCCGAAACTCTCATCTTCCACCTGTAATAATCGCATGCGCTGTCATAATCCTTGTCATCCCTGCTCTTTATAAACGCCGAGAAGGTCTCTTCATTTGTATAATCCTGACCTCTCTGATTTTCCCCTATATCCTTGCTTACATAGTAAGGATAGCTCTCCGGAGACGAGCCCCAAAGGGAGACGTCAGTTCCTACTCCGCATGACGTCGAATAATAATATGCCTGAACCACCTCGTCATTAAACCTGAGCATCTGTCCTCTTGTAGCGAGAATAGCTTCATTTGCGGCGTCATATTCAATCGTGTTGTTGTATACCTGATACT
>CASFUI010000323.1 GCA_949297565.1 uncultured Eubacteriales bacterium | reverse complement strand
GGTGACTGTAAGGCTGTAACTATTCTACTATCATTTGGGACAATTCTCAATTGTTATTTGCAAATAATTGTGTTAAAATGTAACAGTTCAGTCAGCGTCCATTCGCAAAGCCTCACCTGCGGAGATTTTCAGATGTTTTGCGGCAAAGTTTTGCAGCAAAGTTTGCTTGTAATCGGGCGCTCAGTTCATAAGCTGCATTAAAATTCAGAGAGGAGAAATATAATGTCCAAGATTATACTTACAGGCGACAGACCGACAGGCAGACTCCACCTGGGACACTATGTCGGCTCGTTAAAGAGAAGAGTAGAATTACAGAATTCAGGCGAATTCGATAAGATATTTATTATGATTGCAGACGCTCAGGCTTTGACAGATAACGCTGACAATCCGGAGAAGGTCAGACAGAATATTATTGAGGTTGCGCTTGATTATTTATCGTGCGGGCTTGACCCGGAAAAGTCGAATATTTTCATACAGTCGCAGATTCCGCAGCTTACAGAGCTTACTTTTTATTATATGAATCTTGTTACGGTTTCAAGGCTTCAGAGAAATCCTACTGTCAAAAATGAAATCATTATGCGAAACTTTGAGGCGAGCATTCCTGTCGGCTTTTTTACATATCCGATAAGCCAGACAGCGGATATTACGGCATTTAAGGCTACAACCGTGCCTGTGGGAGAGGACCAGGAGCCGATGCTTGAGCAGGCGAGGGAGATTGTGAGAAAGTTTAATTCGGTATACGGAGAGACGCTTGTAGAGCCGGATATACTGCTTCCTGACAACAAGGCGTGTCTCAGGCTTCCGGGAACAGACGGAAAAGCAAAGATGAGTAAATCTCTCGGAAACTGTATTTATCTTGCAGATACTCCGGAGGAGGTAAAGCGCAAGGTTATGAGCATGTATACCGACCCTGACCATATCCGCATCGAGGATCCGGGAAAGATTGAGGGCAACTGTGTGTTTACTTATCTTGATGCCTTCAGTACGCCTGAGGATTTTGCGGAGTTTCTTCCTGATTATAACAATCTTGACGAGTTAAAGGAGCATTACCGCCGCGGAGGGCTTGGCGATGTAAAGGTTAAGAAATTCCTCAACAATGTACTTCAGAAGCAGCTTGAGCCTATACGCAAAAGACGCCATGAGTATGAGAAGGACATTCCGGGCGTATATGAAATTTTAAGAAAGGGAACAGCGGCTGCGTATGAAGTAGCAGAGCAGACCTTAAAAGAGGTAAAGGCGGCTATGAAAATTAATTATTTCGATGACGCGGAGTTGATAAAGGTACAGTCAGAGAAGTATTCGGGGATATCGGATTAGATATAAAATATGAAATTTAAGAGCATTGCAGAATAAGTCAGTGTGAAAATAAAAAGTCTCTGTTACAGCGTTTAAGGCTGACAGAGACTTTTATTATTCTATAGGAAAGTTCTTTGAACTTTCCTATAGAATAATAATGCTTCGCAGGATCGCAGAGGCGCGGAAAGGTAATTATTCTTACGAATCCGCGCCTCGCGAAAGAGTTCACTTGCGAACTCTTTGTTCTATTCTGATATTTTTTTGATTACCATGTTATTAGGCTTTGAAATCTTCAGCTCCGGACCGTTCATTACAATCAGACCACGCTCAAAATGGACGGTAAAAATTGTTATTGAATTTCCGTCGTTGTTCATTGACATGATATGTCTGTCATCGGGGAAAATATTAATATACTTAGGATAATCGCCGCTTATAGGTAGCGATGAAATACTGTTTAGGGTTCCGTTTTCTTTGTTGACGCTGTAAATTGTCACAGTGTTGTCTCCGGCATTTGAACACAGCAGGTTATTGCCCGAGTTGGTGAGTATAAGGCTTGCCGCGGCGCTGTTGTTCTTGTGCCCCTTTCGGACTGTAAATATATTCTGGACAAGCTCAAAACGGTTTTTGCCGTTGTTTTTGTCATATGAATATACATTGATGTAATTCTTCAACTCACATAAAACGTAAGCAAACCTTCCGTCATTGCTGAAAATCATCTGACGAGGAGCGGATTCAAGCTGTGAGCGGATAATATCATAGAGTTTTATTTTGCCCGTCTCGTGGTTGAATTGATACAGCTTAATCTGGTCAATTCCCAAATCACAGGCGCATAAAAGCTCTTCGTCAGGAGTGAATACTGACCAGCTCACATGAGGCCTGAAATTGCGGTCCGCTATGCTTCCTGTTCCCTTGTGGAATACCTCATCTGTTATATGTCCGACACGGCCGTCATCTTCCACAGACAATACCGTCAGCTTTCCGTCATGGTATCCCGATACAATTAAAAATTTATCATTTTTAGTCAGTGTGATATGGCATCCGCGCATTCCGTTTATTGAGACAACATTGAGCAGTGTAAGTTCCCCGTCATCGCCGCAGATGTATGAGGCAACGCCCTGGTCGCATATTGAATAGAGATATTTTTGGCTGTGAGAGAGTGTTATGAAAGAGGGGTTGTCAATCGGAAATTCCTTTCTCTCTGTAATTCTGCCTTTTTCCACATCCATGTCAAAAAGATGTATGCCCTTGCTGCTTTCATGGGTATAGCTGCCCACGTACGCAATATATTTTTCGCTCATATTTTACCTCTCCTCTGTACGTTCTGATGATTATTTTATTCTAATGCAAATTGCGCAGATTTTCAATAATCAGATACATTTATGTGTGATTTTTTCAATATTGCAGTCTACAAGTACGGCATCAGGTCCTATGCACCGAACACACTTAAATGGTATTATGTATTCAATATCCCTGCCGAATAGTCCGCACAGCCTTCCGGGGCCGGGAACAATCAGGGCTTTGATGCAGCCCGTGCACTCGTCAAAATCTATATCTACCACGCAGCCCAATATTTTACAGTCACATGCATTAATTACCTGCTTGTTTCTCAAATCACATACACGCATAAAAAGCCGCCTCACGCAAAATACTGTTATTATACAGTTTATGCGGAGGGCGGCAAAATTTTCAACTTAAATATTTTCGCATGGATTTCAGAGCCATTTTTTCAAGACGGCTTACCTGCGCCTGGGAGATTCCTATTTCTTCGGCGGTCTCCATTTGGGTTTTGCTTTCAAAAAATCGCATGTTTATTATACGGCGCTCCCGGGGGGAAAGCTTCGCTATAGCTTCCTTCAACGCGATTTTGCTTACCCAGCTGTCCTCAGAGTCTTTTTTGTCCCGCACCTGGTCCATTACGTACAGCGTATCGCCCCCGTCTGTGTATACAGGCTCATAGAGTGAAACGGGTGTCTGTATTGCTTCCATTGCAAGGACTATATCCTCGCGGGAAACGCCTACCTCGGCGGCAATTTCTGTGATTGTAGGCTCTTTTTGTTTTGATTTTGTCAGCTTGTCTTTTGCGTAAATGGCCTTGTAGGCAGTATCACGCAGAGAGCGGCTGACGCGTATTGCATTGTTGTCTCGCAGATACCGTTTTATCTCTCCGACAATCATAGGAACTGCGTATGTCGAAAATTGTACATTCTGAGTTAAATCAAAATTGTCAATAGCTTTAATCATGCCTACGCAGCCGATTTGAAACAGGTCATCTATATTTTCCTGAGACTGGGAAAAACGCTGTACGATGCTTAAAACGAGCCGCAGGTTTCCGTTGATAAAGGTTTCACGCGCATTGTTGTCCCCGTCTTTTATTTTTTTTAATAATTCTTCTTTTT